>DRHN01000490.1 GCA_011049595.1 Spirochaetota bacterium
CAGGGCAAAGGCTTTAACTTTGATAAATATTTACGGTTGGATGAAAAGCGTGTTTTTGACACTCACGGCAGAGGCATAATTACCGCCGTGCATTACTTATCACGGCTTACGTACACCCCGCCCGGTAATAAAATTACCATTGAGTTCAACCCGAACAACATGTATTCTCTAGAGCAGGAAAATCCCCACCCTGACTTTGTTGACCAGGTGCCCTCTCTCTGACTGCTTATTCATCTACATCATATTGCCTCCGTTGATGCTCCGGCTGCCGGGCAGTGTGATGGTAAAACGACTTCCTGCACCAAGATCGCTTTTTACGGTGAGGCTGCCGCCGTGAAGATCGACCAGGCGCTTTGTTATTGCCAGGTCGAGACTGTTCCTTCCGGTTTTTCGGAATACCCGGGGCTCAACTGCTCAAAAGGTTCTAAAAATTTTTCAAGATTTTCGCTCGATATTCCCTGCCCTTCATCCCATACCGATATCGCCGCATCGCTGTCAACAGCACAGGTGTCGATGCCGATTCTTTTTCCCTCCCCGGTGAACTTGATGGCATTTGAGAGAAGGTTATAGAGTATCTGCTTTATCCGCATCTCATCGGCTTTTATAAAATCAAGATCCGAACTGATGTTTAAAACCAGTTCCAGGTCCTTTTTCTTTGCGAGGTTCTCAATATTTGAAACCATGTTTGAGATCATTTTGTTGAGGCTGAACGGCTTTTTTTCAATTTTTATCTTTCCCGCTTCTATTTTTGACAGGTCCAGAATATCATTTACCATCTCCAGCAGGTGGTTACCGCTTTCCTTAATATACCCTATGTATTCATGCTGTTCACGGTTTAATCTATCGGCCTGATTGTGTAAAAGCTGGCTGAATCAGAGAATTGAATTAAGAGGTGTCCTCAGTTCATGGCTCATACTGGCAAGGAAGGAGCTTTTCGCCAGGTTTGCGGTTTCCGCTTTTTCCTTTGCTGAGCGCAATTCCTCCTCAGCCTGTTTGCTGCGCATGTAAGAATAGGCAATTAGTGAAGATATAATTGCATCCACTATTGCCACCAGGATGAACACAATCAGGTATATCTGCATCCCGATCTTCATAACATCTGCAGGGACGTGGGACACTACTTTCCAGAAATACTCGAATCTCAACGGCTCCAGGTCTTCTGGTCGCACTACCGTTATTTGATCAATGTCAAGTGTCATGCCCACCGAGATTGGATAAATGGTTGAAAAAGTGAAAAGCCTGTTTTTTTTATGAAACTGGCCTTTCGGTTCATCATATATCCGATGCCAGGCGTCAGGAAATTTCCTGTTAAATGTTATGTCCTGCCTGTCTTCGAACATGAAACCCCATTCCTCTCCGGGATCAACACCCGCCAGGATGTAGCCACCAGCGTTGATGAGGTAGGAATTTTCGGTCATTTTGGCATGCGCCTTTTTAATTCCATCAATGATGTTTGAGCCCAGATAATTTAGTACTACAATTCCCCTTTTTGCTCCACGGGCATCGAGGACAGGCGTTCCGAAACGGATAGTAGGTTTGATAGGCTGCTCGACCTCACCTTTCTCAACATTCAGGTCAAACGGGGATATGAATACCTGCCCCTGGTCGAGAGCAAAGTTGTCCTGAAAATAATAGCGATGTTTTTTAGACTGCAGTTCAGCTTCATTTACTATACAAGATTCACCATCCGCGAAATTTATTCTAACGATTTCCATGCCTTCATGATCCAGGAACCGGATTTGATCATAGATCCCGCGTTCCCTGGAAAATCGAAGGTAACTGTCTGCCAGCTTTGCCCTGTTTTCCCTCGTATTTTCATTCAGAATTGCCTGCATCTCACTCTGAGCCACGAGAGACATCAGGTCCGCAATGGTCCCTGTAAGGCTGTTAAGAACTTCTATTTTCATAAAATCTACTATCAGGCTTTCATCGTTTTTTAGAGCTTTCAGGTATAGCTTTCTTCTTGATGATGAATAGATAAACAGGAGGATACTCCCGGTTAATATTAATATTAGAAAGAAGGCAGGGAAATAATACCTTAAGAACAGCCTTGCCTCAAATCTTGACTTCTGATTGGATTTTGCGGTTGAAAATATTTTCATTCGAACAATTGACCGGAGGAAATATTCACCCCGTAGCAGTTTATTGACCCGATTAATAAATATTACTCTGTAACGATTGACAGATGGCTTTGTATTTTATGAAGCAATAATCATGCCATGTGTTCATGAAACACTACTCAATTATTGTTTCGATATAATAGGTAATATTTTATATATTTGGCGAAAAAATGTAAACTTTATAGTATATACATTTTATCTTAACTTTTCATAAGGTTTCGGCGATCCGGCGTTTTGATATGTTGAAATAATTGAACAGGGTGTCCATATCTTTCGACAGCGCCTGTCAGGTAAATTACGATCCATAAGCAGATGAGGTGAGGTTAAAACAGGTACTTTTACAATCTTCTTTCCAATGCCATCAAGTTTATTGAACCTGGAAATAGGATTGGAATAGAAGCACGTATAGAGGACTCTCGGGCGCTCATAGACGTGTGGGATGAGGGGATAGGCATAGCAGAAGAAGATTTAAAAAAGGTATTTGATCCCTTTGAGCAGGTGGGTCATGCGGGTGCGGGAAAACCTGAGGGACCGGTCAAGGCTTGCGATTTCGAAAAGGCTTACTGATTACAGAAAGATTTGATATTAAACAGGTTGTATACGAATGTATCCATGTTAATCGTGTCGGGTTGCCCTATCTTGATCTTGAGCTAGCTTACAGGATGTACAAAAAAGCCCTTGAACAGGGGGTCGGAAATTACATATACCTTTAGAATAAGAGTAAGACAATTTCAGGCATATCAATAAAAGTTCACACTTCTTTTTATAGTTGCTCTTTTTGCATGCACAACGATAAACTTGATATTTTCATAAGTATGTTTAATAATTTAAATATACAGATGTCGAATTACGCCTCATAAGGAGCATTCATATGAAAGATGAGGAGAAGACCAGAGAACAGCTTATCAGCGGGTTGAAAGAATTAGGTCAAAAGAATAGGGAAATTCAAAATGAATTTGATGAATTAAAGCGAAAGTTTGACCAGTCAGAACATTTCTTCAAAAATATTCTAAACTCCTTTGATGACCCTGTGTTTGTAAAGGACAGGCAGCACAAATGGGTCTTTGTAAATGATGCTGTGAGTAGATTCTGGGGATTTGCAAAGGAGAAGCTTATCGGGAAATCCGATTATGATATATTTCCAAAGGAACAGGGTGATATCTACTGGGAAAGGGATGATGCTGTTTTTAAAAGTGGGAAGGGAGATTTGAATGAAGAACCCCAGACGATTGGTGGAAAGGCACATACCATTTCAACGAAAAAATCCATATATGAGGATTCTCATACAAAAGAGAAATATGTTGTAGGGATAATCCGGGATATCACCGAGCGTAAAAAAATGGAAGAAGAGTTGGAAAAATACCGCAGGCACCTTGAAGAGATGATAGAGGAACAAACAGCCGAGCTAAGGTTTTCTAATGAGCAGCTCCAGGAGGAAAACAGCCGGCGCAAGAGAATGGAGGCGATGTTGTTGAAGTCAGAGTGGGAGTTGAGAGTCAGGGATCAGATCAACAGCATTTTTCTCACCTACCCTGACGAAAAGATGTACGCAGAAGTATTAAAAGTCGTTCGGGAAGTATTGAAAAGCGATTTTGGTACTTTCGGATATTTCGATGAGAAGGGCTCTTTTGTTTCCCCCGCAGTGACCAGGGAGATCTACTGGAAAAAGTGTAATATACCTGATAAGGAAATAATATTCAAAAAGGGAACATTTAGTGGAATCTGGGGGCGGGCAATCAAAGAGAAAAAAACTCATATTTCCAATGAGGGCCCTTTTAATACTCCAAAAGGGCATTTTTCTATAAAGAACACGATGGTCACTCCTGTTATTTATCGCGGAAAGGTGATAAGCGCTATTCATGTTGCCAACAAATCCGGAGGTTATAATAAGGAAGACCGGAAAATGTTGAAAAGTATGGCAGATCAAATAGCCCCGGTTTTATATGCAAGATTGCAGAGAGATAAAAAGGATAGAGACCGCAGTAAAGCGGAAAGTGAAGCATCTTATGAGCGCGAGCTTATGAAAACGTTGCTAAATAATATACCAGTCTACATTTACTTTAAAGATAAAAAACGGCGATTAGTCCGTGCAAGTAACTTCTTTTGCGATCTATTCAATTGCAGAATGGAAGACATAATTGGAAAAACCGACGAGGATCTCTTTCCGAAAGATTTCTCTAAAGAGACAATCATTGATGATCGCCGTGTAATAAAAAATGGAATACCAATAATTAATAAAGAAGAGGGCGCTGGATCATTAGGTGGAAAAAAACACCTGGTGTTGACAACCAAACTACCCTGGCGTGATAGCAATGGTAACATTATAGGATTATTTGGAATCTCAAGAGATATTAGCGAGCGAAGGAGGGTGGAAGATCAAATCGAAAAACTTGCCAAATTCCCCGGTGAAAATCCGAACCCTGTTCTTCGTATTTCAAAAAAAGGAAATGTTATTTACAGTAATAAAGCCAGCTGCCCCTTGTTGAAAACGTGGCAATATAGTGAAGGACAGAAGATACCGCCTCAATGGCTTTCGATTGTGCAGGATGTAATTCATTCCAAGCAAATACAGCAGACTGAAATTAAATGTGGTGATAAAATATTATCTCTTACATTTGCACCTATTGTGGATTCCGACTATGTTAATGTGTATGGGCTTGACATCTCCGAGCGAAAGAGGGCGGAGTATGAACTGCAGAAAGCGAAGGAGGACGCGGAAGCGGCAAACGGGATAAAAAGTATCTTCCTCGCAAATATGAGTCATGAGCTGAGAACACCTCTGAACTCGATTTTGGGCTTCAGCCAGATTCTGGAGATGGAACCGGAGAAGCTCTGCGAGGAACAGCTTCAGTTTGTGGGATACATCAAAAACAGTGGTGATCATCTGCTGAAAATGGTGAACGATATACTGGACCTATCAAGGATCGAAGCAGGTAAAATCGAAATCGAGAAAAGACCTTTTGACCTTAATGA
>DRHN01000491.1 GCA_011049595.1 Spirochaetota bacterium
AGCTTGCAATCCGTAACATAAAGAAACTGTGTGCTTCCTTCAAGACGGCGCAGGACCTCCCAGGTCTCGATATGGGTGGTGCTGTCTTGAGTGTTTCCGTCTGCTGCTTTGAAATGCACGGGTACCGCCCCATCTTCACTTATGGTCAGAATCCAAAGAAGTTGTTTCAGATCAGGTCGATGATCTTTATTATGTCCGAAGGTGACGACTAAAGTAGATTTCCCTCGTTGTATATGACCATCCGCTTCAGGGTATTCTCCGTGAAGGGTCAGAGTTGTTGAATCGTTGTGAAACTGCTGCTCAAGCTCAATCTTAAACTCTTCGATCATGTGAACGACAAAATCAGTCAACATAGCGCTGCAGTCGGCTTCGAAGAATCGATCCAGTGCCCGCCCGATCCGATCATCATTAAGCAGCCCGATCTGATTGGGCCTCAAGCCAAGCAGTTTCGGGACAATCTCCCCCTGCTTGGCCCACTCGCCCACCGAATAAAGCGGAGTCCTACAGACGATGATGTTACGCACCAAGAGGCCAAGAGCTTGATTTAGGGTAATCCTGGATCGTTCATCAGCTGGCGGCAGATATTTCTCCAACACTTCCTTGAATTTCAAGCGCACAAGAAAATGATTCACGATTGGCAAGACACCGATGTATTTCGAGTCGAGATCGAAATTTTGTTTGATCCATACCTTGACAACTCCCCGTTCTTATGGTATAACACTGTAGGAACAAAGAATTGCCAAGGAGGATTTTGTGGCTTCTGCTAAAAATCTGAACGAACGCATGCAGGTATATCAGAAGAGATATCAAAAACTCACTGCCAGACTCTCAGAAACCGGGTTCATCTGGCCAGGACATATCCAGCGCAGATATCTGACCTGTGGAAAGCCGAACTGTGTCTGCCATAAAGACCCGGAATCCAGACATGGTCCCTATGCCTACTGGACAAGCAAAGAAAACGGAAAGACAGTATCGCGGCTGTTGAGACCCGAGGAGGCTGATCTGTTAGAGCAGTGGATTGTGAACAGAAGAGAACTTGAGGTCGTCATCCGTCAGATGAAAGATCTTTCCAAGAAGGTTGTTAGTGTCGCCCTCAAGATGCAGAAGAAAGCGAAAATGGGCTAGCTATTCCTCGCCCCTTCGGAAAGCGACATGCCTGGGGGCAGAAATCCCAACCAGGACCTGCGGAAAGTGGGTCATAATATTTTTAAAATCTTATTTCCGGCTAAACATGAAGAATAGTTACTCTAAGTTGACTTGCAAGATTATTGTCACAATGGACCGAGCGTTGTTTATGCATGGCTGTCTACAGTAAAAAACATGGTTATTTCAGATTTTTATTAATTTTTTGTCAAGCTTTTTTGTATATAATTTTGTATATAACTATAAAAAATTCCATTCCCAACGATCTGAGATAATCTCATGACAGCTATTTGTTTTCATATCAATATTCAACATCTTCCCATTTTCCCGATTCATTGCTCCTGATTGCTGCGTCGACAATCGAAAACTCCTCATGTCCCGTTACAAAGGTGTGGAAATCCGCCTTTTTCTCATCCATTCTTTTTCCTTCCCTTATCCAATTATATATGTCGCTGAAAACATTCTTAAATGTATCAAGGTAGCCTTCGCCGAGACCGAACGGCGCGTGTGCGTACTTTGCCGCCTCGGGAGCCATGATCGCCGGATTTTTTATAAATTCACCGTTTACCTTTCCCCGCTCGCCGATCCACCTTTTGTAAGATAATTGGAGAAAACCGGGAAACATCTAAGATTTAAAGAAGATGTGTAGTTTTCATTTACATTCTGTACTTTTAAAAAGTATTATGAAGTGGTCTTTTGTCTGTCCGGGTTAGGGGGATCGTCCATGGAATCCGAAAAGCAATACGATTAACAAATAAATGATGAGCGCACAACAGCGTTTCATGAAATACCGGAGAAGTGGATCAAATTACCAAAGTTTTTAAAAAACCGGCTTATCATAATCTTCCGGCTCATCGGTGAACACACAGACATTATGCGCCTCCACAAGCCCATCGGCGTCCAGGCAATTTGTATCAAAAAAATTAACGATTTCTTTACGCTGACAGTGAGCCTCAAAAGCTTCTTTACTTTCCCAAATTTCGCTAAATACAATGGCGTAGCTTTCACCTGCGGCAAATTGGTTTTGGATATGCCGGGTCACGATGTATTGAATACAGCCATCCTCTCTCAGGGTATTCGGTTCCAGCGCTTTGAGCACTTCAAAAACCTCTTTTTCCTTTCCCGGTTTTGGTTTGAACTGGGCATAACAATATATCTTTTTGGACATCAATCCCCTCCTTTTGGTCTGCTTGAATGCCAGTTATAGTCCCTTCAAAAAAATATTTTTCGAGACCCTTATAGTCAATAACTTTTAATCACTGATTGAATGTGACACATACGGTTACATTTGTCAATGAAGTTAAATACATTTTTCTTGCGGTATAAGACAATACTTATTATGCTGAAAGATTGTAAATACTTTCAATACCCCAGGGAGAGAGATATGGAACTTAAAGAAGC
>DRHN01000492.1 GCA_011049595.1 Spirochaetota bacterium
CGTGGCTTCGTCATTTGCTGACCCTGACAAGGGAAAGGTCGACACCGAAGCAGCCGCTGCAGTGCTTGCGGGAAAAACAGGTGAAGGCGTAATACTGGACTGCAACGTTCAGCTTGCCGCTTTTACAGCCTCTTTTACAGGCTCATTAGCAGCCTCTTTCGGTGCACCGCTCCTCTTGATCTTCGAGAGATCCACCTTCTCCTCGGTGGTAAGGATCTTTGTGATGTGCAGAAGCACTATCAGCTTCTCGTCAACCTTGCCCACCCCCTTGATGTACTCCTCGGACACCTTGCCAACACAGGGCGGAGGGGGCTCTATCTGCCCCTCCTCTATCCTTATTACATGACTCACGCTGTCCACCACCATTCCTATAGACCTCCCGTTAACATCGACCACTATGACACGTGTCATGTTGGTGTACTCCTGCTGCTCCATGTTGAACCTTTCGCGCAGGTCGATGATGGGGATGATGTCGCCCCTGAGGTTTATTACGCCTTTTACGAAAACGGGGGCTTTCGGGAGGCGTGTAATTTCTCTGTGTCTTATGACCTCCTTTACTGTCTGGATATCGACGCCGTAGTTTTCATCGCCCATGGCGAAGCTGATCAACTGGTCGAGTGCGTCGTCCAATACTTTTGTTTGTGTTTGTTCAGCCAATTGGGTTCACCTCCATTTCTAAATTATTTTATGTTTCCAAAATCAGCATTGGAAAAAAATCTACAGATATAACTGTGCCCGGGTCTATATTCAGAGTCCTTTCTCCGAATATAGAAATTGCTTTGTCAGCTGTATGAAAATAGATGCAAATACTGTGCCCTTTTTCATATCATTAGAAAAATATTTGCATTATCAACATTTAAAATTGTAATTTTTATTTATTATTAGATAACAAATTACAGATGAGATTATCAGAATAATAAATATACAATAAATAATAATTAAAATAAACTGTATGCGGGTACGACTAAGGGCCTATAAAGCGTTTTCAGGATGGTATTTTATGTCATATATTCATGACAAAATCATAAATATATGACGCTCTAAAAGTCAAATATGAAGGACCGAAAGCCGGTTTCGGTGTTTATATGGACACCCGTGCTTTCCAGGCTTACATTTCTGGTGGGTTTATTTAAATACTTTTAATCCACAATCCCCGGATTTTTGTTGTCCATTTTGAACACTTAGTATATAATAATTTCTATTAACACCCAATTAAAGGAGCCGTAAAATGACATCCGCCCGGGAAAAATTGAATATGATCCACGATAATTTTAACAAAGGCCTTGAAGTTCTTGGAATAATAAAGGAACAGCTCTTGAGTATCCAGAAAGCGTCCGTAGAGCCTGACAGTGTAATGCCTTATCAAGTCTGGAATATAAGCGAGGTGGACAATAAGGGAATAATGACATTTGATTTTGCCGGGATAGCTTTCTTTGTGAAGATCAAAATAAAATTCAGAAGTGAAAGAGGCTTTAACCAGTATGAAGGGCTTATCGGGTGGGGTATATATAATGATCAGCAAAATAAGAAAGAGGAAGTAAAAGTAACCAACGAGTATAAATGGACAGCCAGGAGAATATTTATCGTTGAGACCGCGGAAGATGATTCGACCAGCCACATTATTGTTGATGAAGGCAAAACGTGCGACTGTTCCTCGGTGATCAGCAACAATATTTATAACTGCCTCCCGGATTCTTTAAAGGCGATAGAGATAAGAGACATTGAATTTTAGCCGTTTAGTTCTTGGTGCAGCAGAAAGGTAACCCAATCAATGCAGTGCCTTCGATACAAAAAGTTAATAATAAAAAGTTAATAGAATTTTGATTTATGAGGTGCAGATCGTTCCCTGTGCTCCCACGTTCATATGTCCCGTAGTATCCCTTCAGCCGCCCTGATCCCGCTGGCCCAGGCAGCTATGATTCCACGGCTGGTGCCGGCTCCGTCTCCGGCCAGATATATATCTTTTTTTGCCTGGAAACTGCTATCCAGAAACCTGGGTTTATTGGCGTAAAGCTTGATTTCAGGGCAATACATAATGGTTGACGGGTGCATCACTCCTGGTATTATCGTGTCCAGTAATTTCATTGATTTCCAGATATCTCTCATAATTTTTGCGGGCATTGCAAGGCTGATATCTCCTGTTGTGCACCCTTTCAGAGTAGGCTCGAAATCGTAAAGGTCTCCTGAAAAACTGTCCGTCGTGGACCTTTTACCCAGGCGGAAATCCCCCACTCTCTGCATTAGAGGTTTATCCCCGCCCATCAGCATGACCATCTGGCCCAGCATTTCGGCGTAATCCTGGCCGCTTGCAAGGGGACTGGTAAACCCTACGGTTTTTAAAAACGCGAAATTTACAAGGCCGTTCCCATTTCTTTTTTCAGAAAACGCGTGGCCGTTAAGAGTGAAATAGTCTTTTCCTGATTTAGCGTGATATTTTTCTTTTACCACATAGGCCTGGTTGCTGTTCGTGCAGAAAGTACGGACCTTGTCAGGAAAAAGAAATTTCGGATCATAATAGTCCCTTACTATCGGGTAGTGTTCTACCCGTGTTTCTACACGGATGCCGATATCCACCAGGTTGTCTACATAAGCGATCCCGAGCTTATCCATGATCTTTTGTAGAAAGCTGAAACCCTTTCGCCCCGGCGCGATGATCAGTTTCCTGTAGGATAATTTTTGTTTATCGGTAATGATAATATGTTCATGTTCATTAATGTCCTCCATGATCTCCCTGAGAAAAATGCTTACACCTCTCGAGCGGATGTTTTTAATTAATTTACCGATTAGAATATGGCCGCCGTCAGTACCCAGATGAGATTGCTTTATTTCAAGAAGCTCCACACCCAGTTTTTGAGCCCTGCGCTGATAGGTAGAGATATTGTGCTTGCCGAGGATCTGGGCTTTAAGATACTTTGACACTTGGGATATCATGGTCTCGGCAATTTCTCTCTCCCAGTATTCCAGCGGGAACCCGATGGGATAGGAAAAATTCATTTTACAGTCGTTTCTCAACCCGCCTGTGCTCATGTTTGATTTGTCTATCAGGAGTATACTGAGGTCAGGACGCATATCTGATAAATGAAAAGCAGCCCCCAGCCCGGCAGGGCCGGTCCCTACAATAAGACAGTCGTATTGTTTCATATCGATGATGTTAATCCCCCGGGATAGATACAAAAGAATGTATCACAAGTCTAACAAAAAAACAGGATTTATCAATAAATTCCGTATTTTCTTCATACGATAATCAGATTGAAATGTGATAATGAAGGTATTATTTCCCGTAGAGTGGAACATTTAAAATATGCTCAAAAGTGTAAGCCGTACCGCTGAACACCGAGATTGTTTTGAAAAGGAAAAATATCCGTGACCATGGGCTTGAATAAAGAGTATAATTAGTTCTTGGTCACAACGCCGGGAGACCCGGTTGCTACGGGGTAACCGACGAGGCCGGGCTTGACCGGCTTTAGCTTAAACAAAGGTTGAGAGGTTGCACCATTGACTAAATAGAGGGGTGTTTTCAATGGTCACTGCTGTCACGGGAGGCTCCGGGCACATCGGGGGTAATCTGGTCAGGGCGCTGCTCGAACAGGGGAGGGAAGTCCGGTGCCTGGTCAGGAATGACCGGCGTGCCCTGGAAGGGCTTGATGTGGAAATGGTAGAGGGTGATATTTTCGACATGGACTCACTGGCAAAGCTCTTCTCGGGGGCCGGTACGGTATTTCACCTCGCAGGACGGATTTCTATCGCGGGTGCTGAGTGCGGTCTGGTGGAAAAAACCAATGTCGGGGGAGTGCGGAATATTGTCGAAGCATGTTTCAAAGCGGGGATCAAACGTCTTGTTCACTGCAGCTCGATACACGCGTTTTCTACCCATCCGAACGACCAGGTGATAAACGAAACAAGGACTCTGGCTACCGGTAAGAAGCACATCACGTATGACCGATCCAAGGCCAAGGGCCAGCTGGAAGTGCTAGATGGTGTAAAGCGCGGCCTCGACGCTGTAATAATCAACCCCGGTGCCGTGCTCGGGCCCAATGATTTCAAAGTATCGCGAATGGGTGAGGTGATCCTGGACATATATCACAACAGGCTTCCATCCCTGGTGGACGGGGGCTACAACTGGGTAGACGCGCGTGACGTGGCCGATGGGGCGCTGGCAGTGGAAAAAAAGGGCAGATGTGGCGAGAGCTATCTTCTCACGGGTCTCTGGGTTCATATCTGCGATGTTTCTTCGCTGATAGGCCGGCTGACAGGCAGAAAAACTCCACAGGGCGCAACCCCCATGTGGCTTGTATCGTTCGCATCCTATTTCAATGTGTTTTTCAGCAAGTTGAGAAATAAAACACCTAAATTTACACCGTCTGCCATGAAATCGATACAGATGCACCGCTATATCTCGCACCGGAAGGCAACAGATGAACTCGGCTACAAACCGAGGCCTTTTGAGGAGACAATAAAGGACACGCTGGAATGGTTCAGATCTGCCGGAATGCTCGAAGAGTAAATGCCTTTTAAAGGAGATTTCAGGGTTACTGCCAAAAGGAATCCATATTCTATAGAGGTGGTATATAATTTGCGAAAAATGTTAAATCAAAGGGTATACCTTTAAAAATCTTTTGGATTGTAAAAAAGCACCTGCTTTGCAGGTAGCTTTTTTACTCCTGCTCCGTTATTTTTTCAATCTCCGTTCTCAGGTTTTCCTGGTCAGCGCTTGGTTTGTAGAGCTGAAGGGGGATAAGTTTCTTCATGTTTCCGGAAACTTTTATCTTGTGCGCGATATAGCCTTTCATCCCAATGGACCAGTCTCCGGCCACAAGCAGCTTGTACGCGTAATCAGCGGACATGGACTTTTGAACATCCGCCGGGCTGGTATGGCCTTTCCTGATGATGCCGCGGTCCAGACACATTTCAATTTCACGGGTCCCCGAAAGGATAGTCAAGTTTACGACAACGGCTTTCATGGCCCTGGCTGTCTCGGAATCTCCTGCCGCCTTTGTCAATTCTTCGGTCCTGGAAAACCATTCATCGGATAAAAAACGTGCCAATTTATCTCTTCTGATGTTTTTATAAACGCATCGCTTAAATTATTAATACTGAAGGCTTATCCCTGAGTCTCAAGAAACAACTTCATGGAACCGTTGTTATGAACGATCTCTTATCCCTCTTGCAGATAACCTGAGTTGCATTGCGGCCGGTACTTACCTAATGGTCCTTCTGGTTTCTTCGTAATCGCTAAGTTTGCGGACCTCGTTCATGAAGTATACCATGTTCTCATAGGGCACATCAGGCGGTATGTGGTGATCGCACCCGGGGAAGAACCCGCCCTCTTTTAGAAGAGTTTTTATCCTTTCCACCTCGAAATCGATCTCGTTTTTCCCTTTCGAAAGGTTCCGTTTATCAACGTTCCCGATAATAGTCAGATTATTTCCATATTTCTTACGGAACTTGATCGCGTCCATTCCGCTTGCGCGCTCCAGCGGGTACTGCGCGTTGATCCCGCAGTCAAGCCATATAGGGGTAAGCTCCTCGGTGTTACCGTCGCAGTCAAGTATCAACGCCGTTACACCGTGCTCGTGGAGCAGGCTTGTTATTTTTTTATATCGTGGGACCATGTATTTTTTTACGAAAGCGGGTGAAACAAGCGAACCATTGTTGTACGCCATGTCCTCCCACAACCAGACCCAGTCGAGAGTTATTCCCGCAGCGAATACTTTTTTTAACATTTCATAGGACAGATAGGTCTGCCATTCGATCATTTCCTCGACAAGCTTGATATTCTCTATAGTAGCAATACAAAAGTTTTCCAGACCCATGTAATTGCGCGGCATGCCGAAGAGGGTAAGAGCCATCATCCCGAGGGCGAAATCTCTCTTTCGAAAGTTGCGATCTTGATAAAGCGCTCTCTTGCCGTCATTTAAACGTCCTCAAATATTTTATAAAGCCTTTAAAAACTTTACGTGTTATCCGGGCTTATGTCATTGTAGTATCTCATGTGCATAAACAC
>DRHN01000493.1 GCA_011049595.1 Spirochaetota bacterium
CTCCGATACGGGAGGCGGAGAATTATACTGTAGAATGTCCTTTTTCGCGAGCCGGGCTATATCTGATTCAGAAAGATTGCTTTTTTTCCCGGTCAGTGCCCGGCCGGCCTCCAGATTCCATTTTGAAGACAATATTAAATTATCAATATCAAGATGAAACCACCGAAATGAGCGGACCACAGCGGCAATTATCTGTTTTACCGCCTGCGGATTGCTTTTGACGATCTCGTTTGTGAAGTACATATACCCGGAAGTCATGCTCCGAAAATTTCTTTTGAAATCCGGATGATCCTGGAGGGCTTCCGCTACCATAGGCTCCCAGGCTGTAAATGCGTGGATCCTGTTGGCTGACAGTGCTTCCGCCATTTCAGGCACGTCCATGGCAACCAGTTTGACATCTTTTTCTGAAATTCCCGCCATTGCCAGGGTGTTTAAAATCGTGTAATGAGAGATCGAACCGAAGGGGTAAGCTATGCGCTTGTTCATGAGGTCGGAAATGAGGATCAGTTTTTTTGTTATTATGGAATCAAAGCCATTCTGCACGACAAGGGGGATGGTTATGTCGATTTCACAAGCCGCGGAGATCGCCGGCATATCGCCGCCGATCCCGGAGTCCAGCTTCTTTTTATACAGGAAATAATTAACATCATCCCCTTTCAAAAAAGGGTAGTACTCAACCGTTACACCGAGATCCGACAGGGCGTGCTTCAATATTTTATCACGTTTAACAGCTTCAAAAATTACACCCGTCGGCAGGTAAAGCGGCTGGATGCCTATATTAATTACTCCCGGGTCCGTGCTGAAACTGTACTGCGAGTATATGGGGTGGCCGTCGAGATTAGCTTCCTCTTCCTGATATCTGTTTCCCCTTTCAGGGTAAATAACAAAAAAAATGAGCGATGAGACCAGCACGACTGCGGCGGTTGAAAGTAGGGTAATTAGAGTTTTTTTCTTCATAAATGTTGATATCTCCAACGCTGATACCTCCTCAGCTGTACCAGCTCAACTCACGGTGAATTTCGATATTTTCAGAAACGGATTCAGAAATATGCATTTCGGTCGGGCCGAGCTGAAGTATCGAGGCCGGCACCTTGTTCGTGACCGGCCCGTGAATGGCGAGCCTAATAGTAAATCTCTGCCATGACACATCGGTGCTGTTGATAGTGAAGCTGTTCCACGAGCTCCTCAACCGCGCGCCGATTATCTGAGCGGGCCCGATCGTCGCGGCCTTTGGCGGTATCCAGGACCAGTCGCCACTCATCCCGAAATCGGCATCCAGGCAGCTCTGCGCTATCGTAAAAGGGCTGAGAGTTACAATCCTCGTCCCCATTTCTTTCCATTCTTCAAAGCTGCCTTCGAATTCGGGGGCGCAGGGTTCGATAAACGCCACATGACCGCTCCACCCTATCCCACCGTAGCAGACATCCGCCCCGCCGAGGTCTTCGATCATTATCCCATAATATTCCAGGTTTTTATTGGTCGGGCCCTGTATGTGGTCCTCCGGGGGCCGCAGGTCCTTGTCGAGCCTGTTGTAGAAATTGTTCTTCATCGCGTACATGAACCCGTTGGGCCAGTTTTCCGGGGCAATGTTTCCATCTTCATCCGCCCATTCATCCATGTTAAAAGTATACAGCTTGCTGCAGTTTACCCTGAACTTGTTGACAAGGTAAGCCACTTTTATGTAATGGGGATGGGGCTGCGGCAGGACCAATACAAGTTTTTTATCCTCATCTGCAGCCTGCTTTATTCTGGAAAAAATATCGTACACCCTCCTGAAAGCGAACTCATCATCTCTCAC
>DRHN01000494.1 GCA_011049595.1 Spirochaetota bacterium
GAACGCCATAATGCATATTAAAGATGAGGAAACCATAAATGCCAGTTAACAACCTTATATCACCCATAAAGATCGGGACAATTACCGTGAGGAACCGTATCGTATTTCCCCCCCGTCGAAACCGATCTTCTGCGCCCGAAGCGCCCCCTCAACCCACTTGTCGACAAGCCACCTTATTTCATCGATTGTAAGCTCTTCAGGGACCCCCGGATAAAGCGGGCTCTCAATCGCGGACGGCGCGATGGCGCGCCCGGTAGGCGCCCTCCCTCCCAGCATCGCGAGCTGCATGAAAATTTTTGCATCGTGGGTGTGGACCCGATCTACGAGCTTGCGGAATCCCGGGATAAACTCGTCTTTGTCAATTCTGGAGGCAGGCAGCCAGAACCGGCCGTTAGCGATCGCTGTAAACTCGCTTATAACCAGACCCACGCCGTTGTTTTCGACAAGACTGCTTAAGAATTCTATGTAGCGCGGATCGACAGCCATCCCTTTAGTGTGGAGGGCGGCATCGATAGGGGGAAATACGATACGGTTCCTCACGGTAATTGTCCCGATCTTTATGGGTGATATAAGGTTGTTAACTGGCATTTATGGTTTCCTCATCTTTAATATGCATTATGGCGTTCAGCTACCCGGTCATCGCGTGCATCAGCTTTTCCTTGGTAGCTTCCTCCTGGGAAAAAACCCCC
Source organism: Spirochaetota bacterium (assembly GCA_011049595.1). Lineage (GTDB taxonomy): Bacteria > Spirochaetota > B62-G9 > B62-G9 > DRHN01 > DRHN01. Next base: position 690 of record DRHN01000494.1, read on the forward strand.
GTAATCCTGCCCTCGTGCATTACCAGGATACTGTCGCTTACCGCAAGAACTTCGGGCAGCTCACTCGACACCATGAGCACTGACCCGCCCTCTTTTTTAAAATCATTTATGAGCTTGTAAATTTCAACCTTTGTCCCGACGTCAATTCCGCGGGTAGGTTCATTCAGCAGCAAAATCCGTAGCCCTGCCTTCAGGTATCGTGCAAGAAGGACCTTCTGCTGGTTTCCGCCGCTCAAATTCTCGACCAGCTGGTAGATCCCGAAGCACACTATCCCCAGCTTTCCGATAACCCGTTTAATTTTTGCTATCTGCGCCTTCACATTTATCAGACCGAACTTCATGTCATCCCGCATGCTGGCAGCCCCGATGTTCTCTTTGACGCTCTGGTTCAGCATAAGCCCTTTCCTGTGGCGGTCTTCTGAGATATACCCGATCCCCAGAGCCAAAGCACTCTTCGGGTTATTGAGCCTGACTGGCCTTCCTGCTACTTCCACACTCCCGCTTTTAAGGGCACTGTATCCGCAGAGCGTCTCGAGAAGCTCTGTGCGGCCCGAACCGATGAGACCGGCTATGGATAGGGTTTCCCCCTCGTGCAGCTCAAAAGACACATCCCTTACCATCCCGTATGTATTTACACCTGAAGCCCTGAAAACAACAGGGCCTTGTGTTCGCCTGCCGCCGGAATATTTTTCCGCCTCATCTCTTCCCGTCATCATCTTCACAATTTCATTACGGTCTGTCAGGGACGTTATTTTTGTGCCCACGTACCGCCCGTTTCGCAGGACAGTGATCTTGTCCGATATCGAGAAAATTTCATCGAGCTTGTGGGATACAAATATTATTGACACGGCATCTTTTTTGAAGGCCCGGATAATATCGAACAGGCGCTGAGCCTCCTCTTCGGTCAAAGATGAAGTCGGCTCATCCATTGTGACGATCCTAGCGTTCATCCCGAGCACTTTGGCGATCTCAACCAGCTGCTGCTCCGCTACTTCAAGCTCTTCGATTCTCATGTCCGGGTTTATTTTGAGGCCTACACGGGCAAGCAGCTCTTTTGCCTTTTCACGGGATGCGCGCCAGTCTATGCGTTTAAGCAGAAAACCTTTACGGAACTCCTGTCCTAAAAAAAGGTTCTCTTTAACAGAAAGGCACCCGATGAGGTTTGAGGCCTGCGGGATAAAAGCAAACCCGGCTTTCTGTGATTCCTGGACATTTGACGCAGAATAAAGATTTCCTCGTAAGTAAATGTTTCCCGAATCACTCTCCAGCGCACCGTGAAGGACTTTTATAAGTGTGGATTTTCCGGCGCCGTTCTCGCCGACCAGCGCGTGGATCTCCCCTTCCCTTGAAAGCTCGAAGCTTACACCGTCAAGGGCCTTTGTCCCGGGAAAGGACTTTGAAATGTACTCCATGAGAAGCAGGCTTGATTTTGTATTTTTTGAAACCGGCTGTTCCATTTTATCCTCTACTTCCCACCTTTTTGACGGCTGTGAACAGTGGCGATGCCGCCGATGATCAGTCCCTGGACAATAAGTTTGCCAGCGTATTTGGCCCGAAGTAAAGTGAGAAGATTGTCCAGGTAGCGCATGATCAGCGTTCCGATGATAGTGCCGCCGATACCGCCTATGCCACCGGAAAAGGTCGTTCCCCCGATAACGGTTGCGGCGATCGGTGCAAGCAGGTAACCTTCACCGGCGTTCAGGGTTCCCATCCCGAGATAACCCGAAACCAGCAAACCTGTGACCGCAGCGGTCATACTGCTCGTCATGTACGCCATGATTATCACCCTGTCCGTGCGGATACCCGAAAACCGGGCGGCTATCGGATTGCTGCCGGTGTAGTATATCGCTCTGCCGGCAGGGGCCCGTACAAGTATCAGTAATGTTAGAAATGCCAGCGCTAGCCAGACAAAGAGGGCAACTGGGACCAGGTTGAAAAATTTCCCACGCCCGATAAACCTTACTATGTCTGGTATGTCGCCTCTCGGAGCACCTTTTGTCAGCACAAGATATGTACCCTTCACAGCAAAGCCCATAGCGATAGTCATGATGATCGAGGGAATACTTGTTTTCGCTATCATTGTACCGTTCACAAATCCGATTGCAGCGGCAAGCAGTATAGAGAGCATCGTCATTATTATGATCGAAGGAGCGGACGGTTTCATGAAATTGGCAACGAAAACATTCGTCAATGAAACGATCTCGTAAAGAGACATATCTATCCCCCCGGTGAGCATCACGATTGTCTGTCCGATCGCAACTACGCCGAGGTAGGAAGCCTCTTTCGTTGTGTTGAGGAAAGAGACAGGGTGCAGGCTGAACGGGCTAATGATAGCGATCCCTATCAGAACAGCCAGCAGCCCGAAAACAGGAACTAAGAGCTTTCTTTTCATTGGGCCTATGTGTATCTCCTTTTCATTGTATAAGCAACCACAGCCACAAAAAGAACAACCGCGCGTGCTATATACTGGTAATAGGTGTGGACCTCCGCGATCACCAGGATGTTCGCCAGGACCGTTATGACCAGGGTGCCGCCGACGGTGCCTATGATACCCCCCCTGCCTCCTGCGAAAGTGGTCCCACCGAGAAGCACGGCTGTTATGCAGTCCAGAAGGAAGGGTTCTCCCACTCTCGGCGCACCGCTGTTGATCCGTAACGATAGAAAGATCCCGGCCACGGAAGCAAGTAGCCCGGAGATTACGTATCCCGTAACGATCGCCCTGTCGACACGCACTCCTGTGAGGCTTGCTCTCTCTTTGTCCCCGCCGGCAGCGTATATGTGCCTGCCGCTGACCGTGTGGTGAAGGTAATAATACATGATAATAATGATCGCAACGTAGAAAAACACGGGGCCCTGAAAGACGCCGACCTCGAACAAAAAGAAGTTGAGCACGTTTTCAGGTAAAAATCCGCCGGGAACAGGCAGGACAAATAAAGCTGCGCCGGATATCACTATCATGGTACTCAGAGTGACAATAATAGGTTCCATGTTCAGCCTGGCGACACCGAGGCCGTTTATATATCCCACGGCGGCCCCTGCAGCCATTATTGCTATAAACGCCAGGGGAAAGGTCCACACAGGGCCCCGTAAAAGTACCACGGCAAGTGTAGTGGACAGGCTCATAACGGAGCTGACAGACATGTCGAGGCCGCTTAGTAAAATAGGTATTGTCTGTCCCAGCGACACTATCCCTAAAATAATGGCCTGGTTCATCAGAAAAGATATATTTATCCTGCTCCTGAAGACTGGAAATACAAGCAAACCGGAGATGAACATGATGACCAGGAACCCGTAAATTATAAACAGCGGTTTGTTACTCATGAACTGCATGCGTATGCTGTTTTTTATCCTTGAAAATTCGGCCATCTTTTTTTGTTTTAGCCCCCTTTCCTGGTATTAAAAGAATGCACCACTCCCCTATCAGTAGAGTGGTGCAGTTTTATGAATACCTACTATTATTCTCCGAACAAATCCTTGGCCCTCTTGTCAGTGAGAGTGCTGTATGTCCAGTATCCGTCAGGCATATCCCAGCGGACGAATTCTTCAACGTTGTCATTGGTGACAACATTTGGCGGGATATAATTGTCCTTGAAAACGGGCAGTCCTTGAAGTACCCTGAACGCCAGATCCAGGGAAAGCTTACTAAGCCACACAGGCTTTGTTACTCCTATCGCGTTTACTTTTGATTTGTTTTTTGCCCAGTATTTGAGAAACCCGTTGTTATCCGAAGGTGTTGCGAAAGGAACAAACGGAGCCCTGGCTTCTTCGAAAGCCTCCATAATACCGTGACCAATCGCATCCCCCCATACTCCATCTATCCGTGGGTAGGCGGCCAGCATATCAGAAACGACCCTTTTTGTTTTGGGTACAGACCAGTCTCCATTATCCTGCAGGACAACCTTGATTTTCGGATATTTTTTGAAAACTTCCTGCGCCCCTTCCCAGCGCGCTTCAGCAACACCCAGGCCGGGAAGCCCGTTTATGACAAATATCCTCCCTTTCGGACCCATCTCCTGAACCAGCCACTCGGCCATTGCTTTCCCGAGAGCACGGTCCGTAACATTTATGAAGGTAGTATACTCATCTCCATCAATCGCCACGGCATTGAGCACCACGGGGATGTTGGCCCGGAGAGCTTTTTTAATTACTGAGTTGAGACCGCTTGTTGAATTGGGTGAGATAATGATTAAGTCCACACGTTTGGCGATCATGGATTCGATGTTCCTGATCTGCTTTTCAACGCTACCCTCTGAACTTGTGATCACGGTGTCCTTTATCAGCTGATCGTACATGGAGGCGGCCTGTTTGAACTCTTCGGCAAACTGGGCGGACCATGTGTTGCCGAGCCAGTAAATGTCATAACCTATGACCCAGGGAGGGTCTTTCTTGAACCGGGTTGTATTAACCACCTGCTGCTGTTTGTCGACCGCGAAAGCCGCTGAAACAGACCCGACAACCAGCAGTAAAACTAAGACCAGAATTATACTTTTACGCATTTTGCAAATCCCCCTTTTAAAAAAATTTTGTGATAATTGATAATGCCATCGTATAGGGATGAAAAATAATTGTCAAGCGATAAAATTATTTCAAAATTTATTTTATTTTATCGCCCCCAGGGTCAGGCCCCGTACGATATATCTCTGCACAACGAATACAAATATAAAAGCCGGGACCATCGCTCCGGTCGAAACTGCACACATCAGCGGCCAGTCAAAAGTCATCGAGCCCGCCAGAGAGGCAACGAGCGCGGGGACCGTTACACCCTTGCTGGAAGTCAGAATAAACGCGAATAGAAACTCATTCCAGGAAAACATAAAGGTCAATACAGCGACAGATATGATCATCGGCATGCTCGTGGGAAGAACGACCCTTAACAGAGTCTGAACGCGGGTAGCGCCGTCGATCAATGCTGACTCTTCAATCTCAACGGGCAGTTCCTCAAAATAGCCTTTTAACAGCCATATCGCGAAAGGCAGGTTTATTAAAAGGTGGGCCACATTTACTGAAAAAATAGTATCCAGTAAACGCAGGCTGCGTATCACAATATAAATAGGCACGATTACTCCAAAAGCGGGAGCCATTCTGATAGAGAGAAACCAGAAACCGATATTTTTGTTGAATTTGGTTTTAAAACGCGCGAGGCTGTACGCTGCGGGGATACTGAAGACAAGGGCCAGTATTATATCGACAACAGCTATTATCAGGCTGTTTTTAAATGAATTGAACATCCCTGCAGTCACTATTTTCTTATATGCTTCCAATGTGTGTTTAAAAAGAATTTTAGGCGGTAAAATGAGTGTCTGGTAATGGGTTTTTAATGAGGAAAATGCCAGCCACACGATCGGGAAAAGTACAAAAACAAGTAATATGGAAAGGATGATATATAAAATTGCCCGTGACAAACGGCTTTTAGTGAGATCGGATGCTCTCACGCACGCATCCTCCTTATCAAGATCTGGCTTATAAACACAGTGATGATCAGCATAATTACCGCCAGTGAAGCGGCTTCACCCAGGTTGAAGTATTGAAACCCGATCTTCCACCCGAGAAGCGGGAGTGTTTGAGTGGCAGTTCCAGGCCCCCCGCTGGTCATAACAAATATTATTTCAAATATATTGAAGACGTCGATAAATCTTATGATCAACGCAATAATTATCGCGGGTTTCAGCATCGGTAAAGTAATTCTTTTAAGACATTTCCAGTATCCGGCTCCGTCGATTTGGGCTGCTTCATATATTTCTGCGGGTATTGCCTGTAGGCCGGCAAGCAGGATGAGGAACATGAGCGGCATTCTGCTCCACACATCGGCCATAATTCCAGCTAACAATGCCAGGGCCGGGTTCCCGAAAATACTTCCTTTAAATCCTAAAGATGGGAGAATGAATCCCCCGATC
>DRHN01000495.1 GCA_011049595.1 Spirochaetota bacterium
CCACTAATTTTTATACGTACATTGATACAACCAATGGCCGGTGCACAATAGCCCAAGAAGAAGGGTCATCCCTGCGGTTAAGTTGTTTCTGATCGGTTTCTCCGGCATATATTTTCCGGGAGATTCAATGTACTTGTTGATAACGGCAGGAATATCCAGTTTTTGTGCGACATCCAATAATGCAGCAACTGCACCGTGGGAATAGGACTTTAGCTTAATTTTTTCGGTTAGCCCTCTCAGGCGTTTAAGAAGAGCTTCAGGTTTTCCAAGATATGCTAGCACAACAGGCCTGGGTTTACCATTGACTCTTCTGGACTCAACGATATACCAGTATTTATGACCTCTTGAAGTTTTTTGCTGGATGGTAGCCACAATAAGGACCTCCACTTAAGTATACAGTGTATACACCAAAAATAAATAAAAAAAGGTTCCAAATCATTAAATTATAATGATTTGGAACCTTTAGGTATAATTTCTTTTCTGATTTATAACAAACTCACGCTGGGAGAGATATCAAATCATTTCTGCCGGCATGATGCCCAATCATACTCCCATATAATGGCGCCGAATCAAATAAATCTACTTCAACATATCGCTTCTCAAAAGAGCAAACACTAATGTACCTAAAACGACAAATGAAAATGCAGCCGGGAAAATTGACGGATGGTCCAATTTTCCGGAGAAAAAGAGTGAAAAAAAAACTTTCACATAATGCACTATCTTGTAGTGAAAAAAGAGGAATAGTAGACTCCTGACAACACTGAAAGATAGGAGGAAGATATGAGAGCTGAAGAAAGAGACACAAAAGCGAAGTAGGTATTTGATTTTAGGTATTCGATCATAGCTGAACTGCTGAACCAGTATTTATGTCACGAGGAGAGGCGCAAGCTGATCAGGCAGAAGGCGAACAGAGAATACGAAATACCCTGTTCCAGGAGTATAACAGAGGCGTGTATCAGGATATGGCGGAGGCGGATCACATGAATGTCATTGATTTGCACCTGTGAGGATGGTATAGAAAACCTCGTTTTTATTAGCCGGAAAGAAGCCTTTTTGTGATTGTTAAACTCTCTTTGCTTGCAGGCATTATAGCTGCGATGCCCTTTATTCTCTATCAGATTTGGAAATATGCAGGCGTAGCCCTGAAGAGGCATGAAAGGAAATATCTTATTTACTTTGGTCCTTTGTCCTGCGTTCCCTTTTTACCAGCTGCTATTTCTTTTAGAGGAGTTTTGCCCTTGGAAATACAGTTTTACGAGAACGCTGTTCCATAAAAAAATTGGGTGATTTAGCCGCCGGGCGGCCGTTTATTCATTATGAATATCTTGAAAAATATTCATGCGTCAGTACTGTATGCAGTTAGTTTTACTTGACAGGCCGGAACCTGCGGTCTATTCTGACATTGAGCATGCGGATCGGATCATCCATTTTATGTTTAAAATTCTTACAGGCAGGTTGATCTATGAAAATATTTCACGGGGATATTATCACATGTGACAAAAATAACAGTGTGTATAAATATCTGGTGGAAGATAAGAGCAGTATCCTTTTTACGGGAGACGAACTGCCGGAAAAATACTCGCGCTCAAAAAATAAGATCGAGCTCGGGGAAAAAGCGTTGCTGCCCTCTTTCGGGGACGGTCACCTGCACTTTTCCAATTGGGCTTTGATCGCTTCGGCTTTTTTTGATGTGCGCGATGCACGGAATTTCGAAGAGCTGGGCGCAATGATCAGAGATTTTTCCGAAAAAGATAAAAAATCAACAATTGTTGTTGCTTTTGGAGCGGGAAAATACTGTGTCGAAGAGAAACGGCATATCACAAGACAGGAGCTTGACGCTTTCCTCCCTGACCGTCCGATATATATAATCGGTTATGAAGGACATTCCTCTTTTATTAACAGCAAAATGCTGGAAATGCTCCCAGATAGCATAAAAAAGACACGGGGGTTTAACGCTGATTCGGGTCACATACTGCACGAGGCCTATTACGGGGCCACGGATTTTTCAACAAATACTGTCCCTACCCTGAAGATCGTTAAAAGTATAACAAACGGGTTTGACCTGCTGGCTGCAAAAGGCATCGGTTTGATACACACGGTTGAAGGTATAGGATTTCCAAAAGACCTGGATGTCACTCTGGTAAGTTTTATCGCGAAAGCAAGGGCGAAAAAAAACCTGTTCAATACCAGATTGTTCTTTCAAACAATGGAAGTTGAAAAAGTTATCAAGAGAAAACTGCCCAGAATAGGCGGATGTTTTGCGACCGCGCTTGATGGGTGCTTCGGGGTGTGTGACGCTGCTTTGAACAAACCCTATTCAAATGACCCTGATAATAAAGGAATACTGTTCTACAAGGATGATGAGGTGATTAATTTCGCAAAAAAAGCGGGCCGGGCCGGGCTTCAAATTGAATTTCATGTTATAGGGGACGCGGCAGTCGACCAGGCGGTCATAGCAATAGAGGAAGCATTGAAAGACCACCCGGGGGAGGACCACCGGCACACTCTTATCCACGCGTGTCTGATGTCCCCTGAAAATCTTGACAAATGCGCACAATTGGGGATCGGGATTACACTTCAGCCCGGATTTATGACCGCTACACTGGAACCGCCTGAATATTTAGAAGAAATACTCGGAAACAGGATCAAACAATGCTCGCCTTTAAGAAAAATAATTGATTCGGGGATTCATATGAGCGGCGGCTCGGATGCCCCTGTTACACCCCCTGACCCGGTAGAAGGCATTTACGGCGCCTGCAACCACCCTTATGATCCCGGCCAGTCGCTCTCAATTCAGGAAGCGTTAAAACTGTTCACCTATGAAGTTGCCCGGGGGGCATTTGACGAAAAAGAGAGAGGAAGCCTTGAAAAGGGCAAGATAGCGGACATGGTAATTCTAAATAAAAACCCGCTGGGGGTGGCTCCAGAAAACCTGCGCGAGCTTAAAATTGAGCAGCTGTATCTTTCAGGCAGAATATACAAACCCGGCATTGGTCTGCCGGGGATGCTGTGGAACGGTTTTACAGGGAGAAAAATAAAAATTTGACCCAAAAGTCGGACATTCAGACTGCACAAAAGTTAAGATAAAGCAAAAATTGTGAGGGCATATTAACGTTAAAATAAGCCAAAAATATCTGAATAAGTTTGTAACTGCACTCTGTATATAATCTTCCATTTCAGGTATCAACATATTACTACAAATGTTTGTAAAATCACTATATCTTTCAATGAGCCACATGTGAAGCGAGTCTTAAGAATCATATTAAAGGAGAAATAAATAATGCCGCAGGATACTAAAATACTGGAAAATACGCAAATCGCTCCTGGGGTTAATCGTTACAGGATCTATTCACCTGAGGTAGCAAAAGCTCACCGCGCGGGACAATTCGTAATAATCAGGATCAACGATAAAGGCGAACGAATACCGCTTACGATCGCCGATTCAGACCCTGACAAGGGTGAGTTTACTCTCGTTGTTCAAGAAGTAGGAAAGACGACATCAGCTCTCACTCAATTGAAAGCCGGAGAACGGCTTAAAGATGTCGTGGGACCGTTAGGTTCGCCTACCCATATTGAAAATTTCGGGACAGTCATTATGGTGGGAGGCGGAATCGGGACCGCGCCCTGTTACCCGATAGCAAAAGCCCTGAAGAAGGCAGGCAACCGTATACTAACGATACTGGGAGCGCGGACAAAAGACCTTATAATTATGGAAAAAGAGATGTTGAAAGTTTCGGATGAGGTCAACATTTGTACGGACGACGGGTCATACGGTACAAAAGGGCTTGTGACAGATCTTTTAACGAAATATATAGAGGATAGCGGGAACCCTGATATGGTTGTTGCGATCGGCCCGGTTATCATGATGAAATTCGTTGTTAAGACATTGAAGCCTTATAATATACCCGTGACTGTCAGCCTGAACCCGATCATGATCGATGGGACAGGAATGTGCGGCGGCTGCCGTGTTGAGATAGGCGGAATAACAAAATTCGTATGTGTGGATGGTCCCGAGTTCGACGGCCATGCGGTTGATTTTGACCTGCTGATGCGAAGATTATCCCTTTATAAAAACAAAGAACAGCAAGCGTATGAACTCTTTAAAAACACTCACAAGTGCCGTATCGAATCGAAATTATGACATTTAGATTAATTCGGAATCAACAAATCATTCTAATATTCTTGTTAGTGCATATATAAAAGGAGACATGGGACAATGGCAAAGATCGACATAAAAAAGACAATCGCCAGGTTCAAAGATATAACACCAAAAGAACGAACGAGTATACCTCGCCAGAAAATGCCCCAGCAGCCATCGGCAAAGAGGGTAAAAAATTTTGATGAAGTTCCGTTAGGATATACGGCTGAACAAGCGATCACGGAAGCTAACCGATGCTTACAATGCAAAAAACCGACATGCATTGACGGGTGCCCCGTTCACATAAACATACCTGATTTCATCGAATTCATAACCCTGGGGAATTTCCAGAGCTCTATAGAAAGCATGAAGAAATACAACATGCTGCCCGCGATCTGCGGGCGTGTCTGCCCCCAGGAGGGACAATGTGAGGCTTTATGTGTTCTTAAAAAACGCAGCGAACCGGTGGCAATCGGAAAACTTGAACGTTTTATTGCCGACTGGGAGCGGGAAAACGGCAGCATAATAATGCCGTCTATTGCGCCTCAAAGCGGCAAAAAAATCGCGGTAATCGGATCGGGTCCCGCAGGGTTGACAGCAGCGGCAGATCTCATCCGTCTCGGTCACCAGGTTACGATCTTTGAGGCTTTTCACGCTCCCGGCGGTGTGCTGATTTACGGAATACCGGAGTTCAGACTGCCTAAAAGGATAGTGTGGGCGGAAGTTGAAATTCTTCAAAAGATGGGAGCCGAACTCAGGCTAAGCCATGTTGTAGGGAAACTCGGAACAGTCGATTCTCTTCTGGAGGAATATGATGCTGTTTTTATCGCCACCGGAGCGGGGCTGCCTTACTTTATGAGAATTCCCGGTGAAAACCTGACCGGAGTATATTCGGCCAATGAATTCCTGACACGCAACAATTTAATGCGGGCATTTGAATTTCCCGAGTACGATACACCGATCGTCGATGTAGGGCGTGTCGCGGTGATCGGAGGCGGCAATGTCGCGATGGATTCAGCTCGAACTTCGCTAAGGCTTGGCGCTGATAAGGTCCATAATATCTACCGACGCTCACGTACGGAAATGCCGGCCCGTGATGAAGAGATCGAACATGCAGAGGAGGAAGGTGTGGACTTCAAACTGCTTCATAACCCGATAAAATATACAGGCGATGAAAACGGCCGTGTCAGACAAATGGAATGTATAAGGATGGAGCTGGGTGAGCCCGATGAAAGCGGGCGTCGAAGACCCGTGCCGGTCATTGGCAGCGAATTCACAATTGAGGTTGACACAGTAGTTGTGGCTATCGGGAACAGCCCGAATCCATTGATTCCAAGGACCACTAACGACATCATAGTTGGAGCCCGTGGTAACATAGAAGCTGACACTGAGACTGGAAAAACATCAAAAAAAGGCGTGTTTGCCGCAGGTGACATAGTGCTGGGAGCTGCTACCGTGATCCTGGCCATGGGTCACGCCCGAAACGCGGCAGCCGGGATCAACGAGTACCTCCAAACGGGTGAATGGTAAAATCAACAAAAAATTACACCTTTTTCCAATTTACAGGAAATCAAGTTTAAATAATTAGTTCTTGGTGATTAAAATCGGGCCCTCCCCTTATCCGGTATAGATATCTATGTACCTTTTAACGTAGACTCCCCTTCTTGCAAGAGTCAGCAAGTCCTGTACAATTGCGGCAGCCTTCTGTCCTGATTTTTGAATAGATCAGGGAAGAAGCCCCCTGTTCTTCGTGTTTAACTAATTAAGTGAGAATGGGGGCTTTTCAAATACACGGCATCATACCCCGTTTCCCCTTCAGGCTGCGTAAAGCAGCAATTGTCCATTTGATTTTCATCCCATATCCTGCTATACTCACGGTATAGTCGCGGGACAATTGCCGCTAAGGGAAAACACTGGAATTTCTGGGATAACTATGCTTGAAACACTAAAAAAAGTTTTTGGTTTTGAAAAATTTCTTCCCCACCAGGAGACAATTATCCGGAAAATCATGGACGGGAATGACGTGTTTGTGGTACTCCCGACCGGCGGGGGAAAATCCCTTTGCTATCAGCTCCCCGCTAAAATCCTGAGCGGGACCGTTGTTGTGATAAGCCCGCTGATATCCCTGATGAAGGACCAGGTTGACGCGGCCCGGGAAAACGGTATATCAGCTTCTTATCTAAACAGCTCTTTATGCCGGGAGGAAAAAGAGGAAGTTTACTTTAATTTTAGAAAAGGTGATTTAGAGCTTCTTTACATTGCGCCGGAGCGGTTCGCGATGGAGCATTTCCTTGAAGAGCTGAAAACCGTACCGGTATCCCTTTTCGCTGTGGACGAAGCTCACTGTATTTCCGAGTGGGGCCACGATTTTCGTCCCGATTATTTGAGCCTGAAGGACATCACAGCTTATTTCCCTGATATTCCGCTCGCTGCGTTCACCGCGACGGCGACTCTGAAGGTCCAGAATGACATCATAAAAAAAATCGGTCTCAGGAAACCGTTCGTGGTAAGGGCTTCATTTAACCGTCAGAACTTATTTTATCAGGTAAAAAGGAAAGAACAGGTGTCGGGCCAGATATTGGATTTCATCAGTGAGCATGAAAACGAGTCCGGTATTGTTTACAGAACCACACGCGACTCTGTTATTAAACTGGCGGACTTTCTATCATCCCGGGGTGTGCGCGCTGTCCCATATCACGCGGGCATGAGCCTGGAAGACAGGAAGAGAAATCAGGAAACCTTCAACCGGGACGAGACGGACATCATTGTGGCGACTATTGCGTTCGGCATGGGTATCGACAAATCCAACGTGCGCTTTGTTGTGCACGCTGATCTGCCGAAAAACATCGAAGGTTACTACCAGGAAACCGGCCGGGCCGGGCGCGACGGTGAGCCCGCCCAATGTCTCCTCTTTTTCGGCAGGGGGGACATCCCCAGGCTCAGGTATTTTATCGAAAAGATAACCGGTGAACAGGAACATAAAGTCGCTGAAGAAAAATTGTACAGCGTTGTCCGGTACGCCTCTCACAATGTGTGCAGGAGAAGGCAGCTCCTCGACTATTTCGGGGAAGAATATCCCGATGAAAACTGCGGTGCATGTGATATCTGCACCGATATTGCTGAAAAAACGGATATCACCATCGACGCTCAGATCGTCATGTCGGCCATGGTGAGGACGGGGCAGCGTTTCGGGATCCGGTACATCATTGATATCATTTGCGGTGCCGGCACCAAACGCATTCGCGATCTTCATCATGACACAATCAAGACGTACGGTGCCGGAAAAGACAGGGACAAATATTTCTGGCACTTTGTGGTCGACGAGCTCCTCGCCCAGGAGATCATTTACCAGGATGGTGATAAATACCCTGTTCTGAAACTGACGGGAAAAGGCACGGCCTTGCTGAAAGGGGAAGAAAAGCTATTCGCGTTAAAAAGGGATGCACGCAAAAAAAAGGCCCCTTCCCGTGAAAAGGATGGGTTTGCACCCGGTGATGAAAAACTTTTCGAAAGGCTGCGCGCGCATCGCAAACTGTTAGCAGAGGACCACAATATCCCGCCGTTTATCATTTTTTCAGACAGGAGCCTCAACGAAATGTGCAGGTACTACCCCGTAACTCTGCCCGATATGAAAAATATAAACGGTGTCGGGGACACCAAACTGGAACAGTACGGCAGACAATTTATAGACGAGATAAAAGCATACCTGGAAGAAAACCCCGATGTCCGCCCTAAGCCTGTGCCGGAAGAACAATCATTTTTCCCCGATACTGCTCTTAAACAGAAAAGAAAAAAAGGAGAGACAATACAAAAGACGCGTGAACTTTTTAGTAAAGGGTTGTCGCTGAAACAGATCGCCAAAGAACGCGGGCTCGCTATGACGACAATTTCAGGTCACTTCGAACGGATGATACTAAACGGGGAGGACATTGATGTTGACCGCCTTGTCGACCCCGGGAAACAGGATAAAATAAAAAATCATTTCTTGACCCTGAACACTTTGAAATTGACACCTGTTGTTGAACGTTCCGGGGGCACCATAAGCTATGTTGAAGCCAAAATTGTCAGGGCGCTTCTCGAAAAAAAATAAAACTCTGGGGTTTTATGATTTTTATTGAAAGAACTTCCCGGGAGGGATAATGATTATTGAGATACCCGAACCTGTTTCAGGGGGATTGATGCTCTCGTACAAATGCAACGCGGTCTGCCGGCACTGCATGTACGCGTGTTCTCCCGACTGGAATGCCGATTGGATCTCCAGTGACGATCTGTACAGAGTTTTGAAAGGCCTCGCTGGAAAAATTCAGCCAAGCCCCTACGGCCCGGACCAAATGAGCCTGAACCACGGACTGCATTTTTCCGGAGGCGAGCCGTTTTTGAATTTCCGTCTTCTCTGCGAGGCGGTGGAAACAGCCCGTAAACTCGATATACCCTCTTTGTTTGTAGAGACCAACTGTTTCTGGGCCGGTTCTGATGATATTACGAAGTACAAGCTGAAAACGCTCAAAGAGCTGGGGCTGACCGGCATCATGATCTCCGTCAATCCTTTCTACCTGGAGTATGTCCCCTTTGAAAGAACCCGGAGAGCTATCGAGTACAGCCTTCCTGTTTTCGGTGACAACGTGGCTGTCTATCAGCTTGAATACTACAGAAGATTTGAAAGGTTGGGAATAGAAGAAACGATGTCTTTTTCAGACTATCTGGAACAATCCGGGTCCGGGGATTTCACGGCGAACACAGAATTTTTCCTATCAGGAAGGGCCGCTTACAGCATGGATGAATATGGGCTGTTCCCGAAATACCCGGCAGGGGCCTTCATCAACACGCACTGCCGCCCCCATTTTTTAAGAAGCTGGCACAACCATTTCGACAACTACGGGAATTACGTGCCCGGCTACTGCGGCGGTCTATCGCTTGGGTATGCACTTGAATTGGACAAGACACTGGCAGACGGGTTCGACTCCAGGAAAAATCCGGTCCTTACCTATATCGTGAACAACGATTTCGAAGGTCTTTTGTCGTTTGCAGCGGACAGCGGATACAGGGAAGACCGGGAAGGATACCTGTCTAAATGCCACCTATGCATTGATATAAGAAAACACCTGGCACAAAGAGATGATTTCATGGAGCTGAGACCTGTGGAGTTCTATAAACATCTCTGCTAAAACAGATTAAAAGATCTGTGCTTTTTTTCAAAATCCAAAATCATAAGGGTGTGGCTACTTTAGGACGACGGTGGCGACGGGTTCCCACCGGGTTTTTGGATAGAGACGCTCCTGATCCTGTGCGATGTGCCGGTCCCAGTATTCCTCGAAATCCCCCGACAGATAGACTGCTCTCATCTTGACCATGGCTTCCGCCCCATCTGATGACCACCTCATACCGGAACGTTCCATTCTGTCCTTGATGAGATTCTTGCATGCTCCTTCGACTGAACCACTGGCTATGGGCAATCCCTGGGCTAGATACTCGTTGTATTTCATTCGGGATTTGTTTCTGTAGTAATACGCCGCAGCCCCGAGGACTACCTCCGCCTTCTTGCCTTTCAACTTCCGTTTAGTCACGATCTGACGAAGCCCTTTGACAACCTGGCTGACCTCTCCACGGAGTATCCGGAATGCACGCCGGCGTACGAACTCAACTGCTTCGTCAGTTCCCTCGCCATACAGAGCATGCCCGGCTGCCCACAATTTCTCGAGCACATGCAGTAGGTCCAGGACGAGAAC
>DRHN01000496.1 GCA_011049595.1 Spirochaetota bacterium
ATAAATACACACCTTATATTACATACTGGTATATGATGTTGTCAAGAAAAATAATGATACAGCCGGTAATCAGAGGGTCCGGCATGTCCCGGTGATATAACTTGACAATTTAATGATTGTCGTTAATCTTAAATATTATGAGAATAGCTGTGATAGGATGCGGAGGAATAGGAGGGGTAGTCGCAGGTATACTGGGTTCACAAGAGTCGGATGTTTTGTGTGTAGATATCAACAAAGATACAGTGAAACGGATAAACGACAGAGGGATCAGACTGTATGGGAAAAAAGGGAATATAAATACCAGTGTGAGGGCTGTTTCCAGTATCGGTGATGAAGAGGGGGAATTCGATGTAATTGTTATCACTGTTAAGAGTATGGTGCTGAGGGATGTTTTCGAGCTCAATAAAGACCATCTGTCAAATGATGGGCTTATATTGACATTACAGAACGGTATCGAAATACTTGATATTGTGAAAGATTTCCCGGATGTAAAGACAGTAGCGGGGGCTGTAGGCTATAATTCTCAAATAGATGAAAAAGGGGAATATATTGTCACAGCACAAGGCGGCATCACAATAGGAAACCTTACAACAGGGTCGGATGAAGATCTTTTACGTCTTAAAAACATTTTTGATCCGGGAATTTTGATTGATATAAACCGCAACATTACAGGGGTATTGTGGTCAAAGCTCTTAATTGTGTGCGGGGTTACCGGGCTTGGTGGCTGTTCCGGTCTTCGTTTAGGTGAGCTTTTGGGGCACAGAGAAGCGAGGCAGCTTTTTTACCGGGTGGTTACAGAGGGTGCCTCTGTTTCAAAGAAACTCGGAATTCAGCTTGAAAAGTTCGGCAGGGCGATCAATCCCGAAAAATTCGGGGACCACAAAGGGGGATATCCAATATTCGCGCGGTATCTCCTTTTAAAATTAATAGGCATCACGCGTCAGAATATTAAGGCCGGCATTATACTGGATATCGAGAGAGGCAATAGAACAGAGGTTGATTTTATAAACGGGGCGGTCGTAAAAGCCGGCATGGCGCTGGGTATTGATACTACAGTGAACCGGGAGATTGTTAGGGTGGTAAAGGAAATTGAACAGGGAAATAGAAGAATGACCAAAGGGAACCTCCTGGAAATAATGGAACTTAATAAAAGGTGATGAAAATATCATCGAATGTAAAAAATAAGCATCTTGCTATGGTGATCTGTCTGGTTTTTGTGATCACGGCAGCTGTCGCGGATACAGAGCAGGTCGGGGGAAAGAAGGTCTATTTCATACCCGTGCACGGCGAGATCAACCGCTCGCTCACTATCTTTTTACGAAGAAGCATCGAAAAAGCGGAGAACGAGGGGGCCGGGTACATAGTTTTCGATATCGACACGTTCGGAGGCAGGGTGGACTCCGCCCTGCAGATCACGACCCTTATAGGTTCTGCGGACTTTGCGAAAACCGTTGCCTATGTGACAATAAGCCCCGAAAGCACAGGCGTAAGCTGGTCTGCGGGAGCCCTGATCTCTTTTTCCTGCAGCAGTATTTACATGGCCCCGGGGACCTCGATGGGTGCCGCGGCGCCTGTAACGGTGGGCGCCGAAGGGTCTCAGGCTGCTTCGGAAAAGGTTGTGAGCGCCGTCAGGGCCCAGATGGCCGCGCTGGCTGAGAAAAACGGCTATTCAAAAGATATAGCCAAGGCGATGGTCGACCAGGATATCGAGCTGAGGGAGATATTTGTCGGGGGAGAGCTTAGGGCTGCAGCTGCCGTTGAAATAAGCGATATCGAGCGGGATGCAAAAAAACAGGGACTGACCGTGGAGACCGGGAAGATCATCTCGGCTTCGGGAAAGCTCCTTACACTTACAGCCCTGGAGATGGAAAAATATGGCGTATCTTCCGGCACAGTTTCAAACCGTGAAGATCTTCTGGAAATACTCAACATCCCTCCCGGGAACGTGATCGTGCTTGAAGAGTCTGCCACAGACAGGATAGCAGGTATCCTCACAGGGTCGGCTGTTACGGGTATATTGATAATGATCGGGCTGGTTGCTCTATTTATAGAGATCACAAGCCCGGGGTTCGGGATACCCGGGACTGTGGCAATCGTGTGTTTTGCGGTGGTTTTCTCAAGTTACGCTCTTCTGGGTACGGTCGGCTCCCTTGAGCTTATTCTTTTTGTACTCGGCATTGTACTGCTTATACTGGAGATATTTGTCATCCCTGGATTTGGCGCGGCAGGAATTTCCGGTATCGTGCTTATAGTCGCGTCCCTTGTGCTTTCCATGCAGGGTTTTGTCATTCCGAGCTTTGAGTGGCAGAAGAATATATTCCAGCGTAATCTTCTTGTAGTAGGGGCCGGTGTTATATCATCGATCGTCGCTTTCAGCGTACTGGCCTATTCCCTTCCAAAGCTGAGGCTGTTCAGCCACCTTACTCTTGAGACATCACAAACGGCCGATACCGGGTACACGGTCCAGTCACCCTCCGAAAGCTCCAGGCTTTTGGGGAAAACCGGAGCAGCGGTTACGACCCTCCGCCCCTCAGGGAAAGCCGAGTTCGATGACGAATTGATGTATGTTGAGACCGAGGGGGAGTTCGTTGAGGCGGGGGTCAAAGTAGAGATAATAGAGGTCAGCGGGAACAGAATAGTCGTGAGGAAATGCTGAGATGGATCTGTGGATACCGGTATTACTGTTTGTTATGGGGCTCATCGCGTTATTTTTAGAGTTGTTTGTTCCCGCTGCCGGTGTCATAGGCGGTGCGGGAATAATATGTATGATCATCGGGACAGTGCTTGGATACAGGATTCTTGGGAGGGCAGCGGGCTCTATATTCCTCGCCGGCACGCTTATCGGAACACCTGCGATGATCGTCATAGGCCTGAAACTGTTTCCGAAAACTTTTGTCGGTAAGAAGCTGATCCTCTGGCATTCGCAGCAGCAGGAATCAGGTTTTACCTCTTATACGAAAGATATGTATGAAGGGCTGGCCGGGAAAACGGGTACCGTGGTTACCCCGCTGAGGCCTTCCGGAATGGTTATGATAGGCAGTAAAAAGTACAGTGTTGTGACTTCCGGAGAGATGATCTTAAAAGATAAAAAGATAAAGGTCGTAAAAGTAGAGGGGAGCCGTATCGTTGTCAGGGAGTCCGCTTGACAGATTGAAAAATAAAAAAAATTGGAGAAAAAAATGTGGGCAATACTTTATATTTTTTTGGGAATAATCGCGATAGTTTTTATCATCCTTTTTATAAAGTTCTTCGGGTTGTGGTTCAGAGCGCTACTGTCGGGTGCGCCTGTGGGGATGGGGAAGCTCATCGGTATGTGGATAAGGAAAGTCAGCCCGGCGATTATCGTGGACAGCCGCATCATGCTGAAAAAAGCGGGGATACCTATCGACACGGACCAGCTTGAAACGCATTATCTTGCCAGAGGCAATGTCCTGAGGGTCGGCATGGCCCTGGTTGCGGCCAACAAGGCGAATATTCCTCTGACATTTCAGAGAGCGGCGGCGATCGATCTCGCCGGAAGGGACGTCCTGGACGCGGTTAAAACGAGCGTCAACCCCATGGTCATTGACTGCCCTGATCCGGAAAAGGGCCGTCTTACGATCGACGCGGTCGCGAAAGACGGGATCCAGGTAAAGGCCAAGGCAAGGGTGACGGTCCGCGCAAATATCGAACGTCTGGTTGGAGGGGCGACCGAGGAAACAATCATTGCCCGTGTAGGGGAGGGGATTGTTACCACCATCGGGTCTGCTGCGAATTACAAGGCGGTTCTTGAAAACCCCGACGGTATCTCAAAAACAGTCCTCGAAAAAGGTCTTGACGCTGGGACAGCGTTTGAGATCCTGTCGATCGATATCGCGGATGTTGATGTCGGGGATAATATCGGTGCTAAATTACAGGCGGACCAGGCTGAGGCGGACAAACGGCGTTTTCAGGCGGAAGCGGAAAAAAGAAGGGCAGCTGCCCAGGCAAGAGAGCAGGAGATGGTCGCGCTGGTGCAGGAGAACCGGGCGAAAGTGGTGCTGGCCGAAGCCGAAATACCTCTTGCCATAGCCGATGCTTTCAAAAAAGGAAACCTCGGGATAATGGATTACTACCGTTTAAGGAATCTTCAGGCTGATACCGATATGCGTTCGAGCATAAGCGGGGATTCAAAACCTGACAAAAAATAAAAAGCATCTCTAAAATATTTTACCGAAGAGGGCTCAACATCATGCGTTATTTGCAATTAATATTTGTTTTCATTTTTGTGTTTATCGGGCTTCTCAATGTGATCTTCCGGGTCGCGGCTTCAAAAAGAAAA
Source organism: Spirochaetota bacterium (assembly GCA_011049595.1). Taxonomy (GTDB): domain Bacteria; phylum Spirochaetota; class B62-G9; order B62-G9; family DRHN01; genus DRHN01. Next base: position 4,301 of record DRHN01000496.1, read on the forward strand.
AAGCGGGAGCAAGCCGGTACATCCGGTAATTTACCCCCAAAGATGAAAAAAGTCGAAACTTTGCTCCCCGGTGAAGCCCGGGAATATGAAGATGAGAAAATAAATGCCGAACCTGCAGATGGTTTTACAGAGGCGGCTGTTCGGGGTCGGGATGAGGCCGGCTTGACCTCGGAAGCTGATATCGAAAAACCCGTTTTAACCGGAGATACGGCCGCCGGGAGTTCACGCATGCCTGTTACCGGGCAAAAACCGGTGTCTTCATTGCTCAAAACCGATACATCACCGGGATACGAACGCTTCGCGTCAGGAATGACCGAAAGGTTCGGCGGCCTGACAGCCCACGGGTCGAATATGAGCGGAACGGATATAAAAAGGGATCATATAACCTCGTGGGAGAAGATCAATAAGCTGTCCATGCTAAAAAGGGCTGTTGTGATGTCCGAGATCCTCGGCCCGCCAAAGGGCAGTGTTTAAACGGACGGCGATGTAAAAAAGTATTTTCACGGGTTGGCCGCGGCACCGCCCCCGGCGGCATTCTCACAGCTTTGCTGGAAAAAAATTAGTCCTTTGATACCAATTTTTTTTTTGGCACAAACTTTAGTTTGCAGGAAACATATTTAAAAGTCGGGCAAGCCCGAAGTTGCAAGAAAGTGGCTTGTCCACTTTGAGGGACAGCAATGGAAAGCGGAGAGCGTGTCTTGAAGACAATTAACTTCGAATATCCTGACAGGCCGCCGATCTCACATGCCATACTGCCCGCAGCGAGGATCAAGTATGGTGAGGCGCTGGAGGAAATTCTTATAAACGTGCATGAAGATTTCGGATGGGAATATCTGCCTGACATGCTGAGTGATGATTTTCCGGCGCTTTATAAAGAGGGCCTTAATTATGATGATTTCGGCACCCTGTGGAACGGTTCTGTCAAGGGGCTTTGCGGGATACCTGTTGAGTGGCCTCTGGAAGACTGGAACAGTTACGGGGACTACAAATGGCCCGATTTTGACACCGGGCCTCCCCAATCCCGGCTTTACAGCGGGCACATGGAAGGTGTGGACGACAAGTACTATTCCCGGGGAGCGTGGATCACATTTTTTGAAGTGATGCAGCAGCTGAGGGGGATGGAAAATCTATTCATGGACCTTGCTTCTAAATCCAGGGAAGTTTACATGCTGAGGGACGACCTGCTTGACTTCAATCTGCGCTGGATAGATAAGTGGCTCCAGTATGATTACGACGGTCTGCATTTTGCTGACGACTGGGGCGCGCAAAAGAGCCTTCTTATTTCGCCGGAAATGTGGCGGGAGGTTTTCAAACCTGCTTACCGAAAAATGTTCGAAACGGTCAGCTCTGCAGGTGTGGATGTCCATTTCCATTCCGACGGTTATATTATAGATATAATACCGGATCTGATCGACATCGGGGTCAGGGTCCTCAACTGCCAGTCATCGGTAATCGGTATGAAAGTATTGCAGAAAAACTTTTCAGGCAAAGTTTGCTTCAGGACGGACCTCGACCGCCAGAACATCATGCCTTTCGGAACTCCGGAAGATGTGAAATCGCACATAATGGATGTTTTCGACCACCTTGGTACAAAAAAGGGCGGCGTTATTGCGTGCGGGGAAATAGGCCCCGACACCCCGCTCGATAACATCAAAGCGATGTACGATGCCTTTATGAGCTACCGTTTTTAATAATATTCAGCGTCGGCCGCGGAAAATTTAAAGCCGCGGGACAATTTTTTTGTTGCAAAAAATTGCTTTTTAATGTTATAATTGCGTTGTTTGGAGGGGGGTAGGAAATGAAGCGGCGAGAACGTTTTATCACAGCGTTGAACTGCGGCATCCCGGACAGGGTGCCGGTGTACGATTTTCTGTTCAGCCCGAAACTGCAGAAGGAGCTTCTCGGGTTCAATACGGAGCTGTATGACGGTGCGAGCCAGGTAAAACTTGCCGGCAAGCTGGGGCTTGACGGGCTTTTTATTCCGATAGGCGGGTATTTCGGGTTTGAGGATGAGGTCCATGAACAGGGGTCCGGCATTTTATAATTCTTCCAGTCCGCCCTGCTCTTTACAGGGACATCTGTCTGTACCATTACAGGCCACCCGTTTTTTACATAAGTGACACCCCATTCATCCTTAAAATGCGACCCCTGTTCATGGACCTCATCCTCAAACCCGAAATACCCGCCTATCGGAATAAAAAGCCCGTCAAGCCCCAGCTTGCCGG
>DRHN01000497.1 GCA_011049595.1 Spirochaetota bacterium
CTTCTCTTATCTTCAATCCTTCCCTCCTCTGGGTAATGGTTGGCTGGAGGGATCATCAAAAGATTCAAAAACCGCTTTCTTTATTGCAAAAGAAAGGTATCAGGTTTCTCAACTCCGTGGTTTCGAAGATAGACTTCGAGAATAGAAAGGTATTCACTCTTGAAGAAGATTTTACTTTTGATTATCTCGTTACAGCCCTCGGGGCGAGCACTTACCCTGATAGACAGAAGGGTTTTCAAGAAGCCGCTTATAATCTTTATGACTTATCCGGTGCATTGAAGATAAGAGAAGCAATTGAGAAATTTGAAAAAGGCAGGATGGTTGTCCTCATTTCATCAAAACCTTTCAAATGTCCTGCTGCACCATATGAGGCAGCCTTAATTCTTTCTGAATACTTTAAGAGAAAGCGAAGGGACGTTGAGATCGAGTTGGTTACTCCCGAACCATTACCGATGGGCGTTGCAGGACAGGATGTCGGTAATATGGTGGTTTCTCTTCTTCAAAGCAGAGGGATCCGCTTTGTATCTCAACATCAGGTGGAAAGTATAGACCAAACAAAGAAAGAAATAAGTTTTCAGGGTGGAGAAAGGATATCCTTTGATTTTCTCATTGGCATCCCCCCTCATGGAATACCACAGGTGTTAAATGGTTCCCCCATATTGGGTGAAAGCGGGTGGGTGAAAGTAAATAAAAACACTCTTGAGACGGATCTTGAAAATGTGTACGCGCTTGGTGATGTAACAGCCATAAAACTTGCTGCGGGGAAACCTCTTCCAAAGGCTGGAGTCTTTGCTCATTTCGAGGCAGATGTGGTGGCAAAAAGCATAGAGGCAAAAATAAACGGCATTTCTCCAAAAAAAGAATTTGACGGCAAGGGTTACTGTTTTATTGAACTTGGAAACGGGAAAGCAGCTTATGCAAGTGGAAACTTCTATGCTGAACCAGACCCTGTGGTGAAAATGAAAAGAGCAAGCAGATTTCGGCACTGGGGTAAAGCTCAATTTGAGAAGTGGTGGCTCCGGAAATGGTTTTAAAAATCAGTCTCGTTGATTGAGAATAAAGATGAGTATTTTCGGTGAAACAGACACTCCTACAGAAGATAATCTTGTTGTTTCTTTTTCCGATATTTTGTTGTTCGCAAAAAACTGTGAAAGCATGTCTGCGCGACAAATATTCGACATGATGTCGCAATTTCAGGCACTGGTAGGAGAAGTAATAGATGGAAAGGGAGGCCGGATCGTTAAGTTCATTGGCGATGCCGTACTCATCGTGTTCCCGGAGGATATAGCCCGGCAGGCTGTGGAGACATTGAGAGTGCTAAAAGACCGGCTGGACTCCTGGTTGTCAGATCAGCCTTTAAATTGTCGAATGAGGATCAAAGCACACCTGGGGCTGGTTGCGTTTGGAAAACTGGGTCCTGAATCAGAAAAACACTTTGACGTTTTTGGAATTACGGTAAATGAAACTGCGCGGCTAAAAGGAGAAGATTTTATCATATCCAAGACCCTGGAAAGAAAAATAAACTCTCAACCAGGATAAGACTATTAAAGATCATTTAAACAAAAATGTTAAGTCTGCTTCTTAAAGGTGCTTATTAAAATGCCCGGAATCTTCAACGGTGATGGTTTCAGGATATAAAGCCACCTTTCTCGCAACATCTTTATAAGCTCTCGAAGACATTGAAGCTCGTTCGTATGACTTTTTCTCATAAAACCATAACGATTTCACTTGACATAGGCCCGGTCAATTTCAGCATTCTTGAAGGCGGGGATGCAGAAATATCGGCCGGTTATCCCGCAGGTTTCAAGGGCGGTGTTGCAGGAAGCACACTGGATAATTTACAGGCAGGTGCAGCCGGAGAAAAGTTTGAGCACACCACCCTCTATCCCGGATTTGCAGACGTAGCAGACGACGAGGGATTTACAGTTGCTGCAAAGGCATTCAGGAGAATAGCGGAAGTAGAAGTGTGGCATGAAATAAGATACAACAACCTTATCCGGAATGTTGAAGGCGACCAGGTATTTAAAAAAGATACTCCCGTAAAATGGAAATGCATCAATCGCGGGCGGGTACCTGAAGGTACCGAACCTCCAAAAAAATGCCCGACCTGTCAGAAGCCCCAGTTCGAAGTCGTAGGCTACGCCCGGTCGAAAAACCCGGTCGATCCATCCTTTCAGCAATGCGGGCGGACCACCCCACCAGTCCGGATGGATAAAGACCAGGCCATCCGACTCTATGGCCCGGATGTGTAGAGCTGAACCTGCTCGTCAAAACTGAAACGGCGCTGTAATTCATCGGCGGACAGGACCGGCTGAAATCCTTCATCATAGAGATCATGGTAATGCACAATATGTTTTTGCTGTTTCAATGATCGAACGACCTCATCAGAAATGGCATGGTTGAAGCTGCCCTTTACAGGGTGGCATAGAATGACCGTGGTCCTCATGGCCCTTCCCTCCTTCTGATCACTAATTTCACTATCTAATATAAATTAAATAAAAACCCATTGACTTACTATAAAATATAATTACTGTATTTAACAGAGGAAATAAATACGATAAAAAAAGTCGTATAAAGGAACGGGTATGCTGAGGATCAACAAAGATGTTGAACACGCTTTAATATCGCTTGTTGAAATGAGCAGGGAGAAGAGGATATATTCAGCGCGAGAGCTCTCCGATCATTTTCAAATCCCTTTTGAGATATTAAGCAAAACCCTCCAGCGTCTTGCAGGAAGAGAACTTATCGCTTCGATCCAGGGCCCCAGGGGCGGTTACATTCTGAAAAGATCAATAAGCGATATCACTCTCTACGAAGTTGTAAATGCGATTCACGACTCCGTATCGGTCGTTCCATGTATCGGGGGCAGCATGATGTGCAAACAGGAAGAAAACTGCAACATAAAAGAGGGCATCGAAAAGGTACAGTCCGAGTTTGACAGATATTTTCATTCTTTAACACTTGAGAGTTTTGTCAAGATCGATGAACACGGTAAAAACAATCAGGTCCGGATCCATGATGACCTGAAAGGAACGATTGGTGAAAATAACTGAGACAGAAATAATGGAACAGTTAAAAACAGTGATCGATCCTGAAATGATGATCAGCATTGTGGATCTCGGGCTTATCTATAGAGTCAGCGTTCACCAAAAAAGGGTAGAAATAGACTTTACCCTGACCTATCCGGGTTGCCCCGTTGGCCCGATGATTCAAAAGGACATAATCACGCAATCAAGAATAACAACGATACCCCCGGAGTGAAAGCAAGCCTGGTCTGGGACCCGCCATGGAACCCTGAAAGAATGAGCGAAAAAGCAAGGATAACTCTCGGCTACCCTATATAGGGTAAAGCTATGGAACGGCAGCTGAAGATAAAAAACCTTAAAGTAAATATCAATGAAAAACCAATTCTCAAAGGCGTTGATCTCGACATAAAAACCAAAGAGATCCATGCGCTCATGGGGCCGAACGGTTCCGGGAAAAGCACCCTGACAAGCGTACTTTTAGGACATCCTGCATACAGGGTTACCGGAGGCCGGGTAATGCTCAATGGTAAGGACATTCTCTCCATGGCGATTCATGAACGTGCCCGCGAGGGTTTTTTTCTCGCTTTTCAGTACCTGATCGAGCTGCTCGGTGTAACTGTCGGGAAATTCATGAAAAGAGAAATGTAAAACGGCCGTATCGTTGCTTCCGGTGGCAGCGAGCTGGTGGAAACACTTGAAGATCGCGGATATGAATGGATAAAAAAACGTTCAGGAGAAGAGGAGGAGTACGATGAGCAGTCGGGAGTTGACATAGGTGAGTACAAACACGGGTTTTATTTTCCGGATCATTCGGTCTTCAAGACAAGAAAAGGTCTGGATGAGGAAGTGATCAATGCGATATCATCATATAAAAACGAACCGGGCTGGATGCGTCAGTTTCGTCTTCGTTCATACAGGACTTATCGTAAAAAGAGTATGCCTAACTGGGGTGCCGATATTTCGGGAATAGACTTAGACAACATTTATTACTATCAAAAACCCACTGAAAAGCAGTTGAAGACCTGGGAGGATGTTCCGGCGGACATCAAAGAAACCTTCGAAAGAATAGGCATCCCGGAAGCTGAGCGTAAATACCTTGCCGGTGTCGGAGCGCAGTACGATTCGGAAGTGATTTACCACAGCCTCAAAGAGCGTCTGTCCGGACAGAGCGTGATCTTCTGCGACCCTGAAACCGCTTTACGGGATTATCCGGACCTTGTAAAGGAGTACTTCGGCACTATCGTCCCTTTTATGGACAATAAGTTTGCCGCTCTCAACAGCGCAGTGTGGTCCGTTGGGAGTTTTGTGTATGTGCCCGCAGGGGTATCGGTGGATATTCCTATTCAGACATATTTCCGCATCAATTCAAAGAACTTCGGTCAATTCGAACGGGCCCTGATTATAGCAAAGGAGGATAGTTTTGCACACTACATCGAAGGATGCACGGCCCCTATTTACGCAACAGACTCACTGCATTCCGCGGTTGTAGAAATAATAGCGAAGAAGGGAGCTAAGGTCAGGTACTCAACCATTCAAAACTGGACGGGTGATGTATACAACCTGGTCACCAAACGCGCTGTTGCCTATGAGAACGCAACTGTGGAATGGGTGGACGGCAATCTGGGAAGCAAGCGCACCATGAAATACCCATCTATATATCTCTTGGGTAAAAGGGCCCATGGAGAAGTCCTGTCCATCGCCTTCGCGGGGAAGGGGCAGGATACAGGCGGCAAAGTCATACATGCAGCCGATAATACCTCCTCTGTCATTACATTAAAATCAATAAGCAAGGACGGGGGTATAACGAGCTGCCGAGGCCTTTTGAAGGTTGAGGAAGGTTTGAAAAATATACGCTCCCGTGTGGTCTGCGATGCCCTTGCGTGGCATGCCCTTTTAGACTCTATAAATTAAGCCGACTTCCTTATCTTGATCTTTCATTAGCTGGAAATTATTGTTTTTTTATAAAACAGGATCATAAGCAATTTAATAGTTTATTAAATAAAATAAGGAGCTTATTATGCCAAAGGTAAAAACATTTACGTCGGAACTCAAGATCCTTCACACAATGGCAGAGCGGCAAGATTTAGACCAGCAGGTCAATAACTTTATAGATGAAAATAATATTAAAAATGTCGTATCGGTGAATGACGCCTGCATAACAGATAATAACGGGGCCACGATCGGAATTATCCGGATAATTGCATATGAAGCCTGAATAAGTGCAACCTTTGTTTTCTAAATTTATTTTACTATACCTTTATATTCCAGTCGTTTATGATGTAAAAATATATACAATCTTTTACAACTTTACTACACGGATGCCGCCAAGGAATTTGGCTGCCTGCTTGAGAACTTCGCCATGGTGTCCCCACCCGAGGGACAGGTGATGGGGCCATCCGTGCTCGTTTAGCTCGTATTCGAGTTTTTTCAGCTTGTCTTCCCCTATATGCACAAGCCCGAAATTGCCTCTTATTTGCATCTCTTCTGTTACAGATTCCCCCTCTATTATGAGGAGCTCGAGGCTTCCTTCTCTGTTCTCCCTCAATCTCGACAACGTAACATCTCCTTTTTTCAAAGGCCCTTCAATCGTGTATCCCAGCGGTGCGTACGTCCAGGCCTGATGGTAATCGAGAGTTCCCTTTCCGTGCTGTACCATGCTCTTGCACGCGTTGCCGCAGTGCAGCAAAGTGTATACACCTTTACCTGCTGCGCCGGGCCGGTCGATCCAATCCATGCATGTGGTTGGCATCCCGCTGGCGTAATATTGCAGCAGACCTGTTACGGTGTTCAGAACATCACCTTCACATCCGCCTGTTCCTACAACTCCATTGTCTATAAGCTCGGACATGACTCCGCATAGTGCAAGCCCATATTTCTCCTGCAGCTCGGGTGCGCAGCGAAACACGGCTCCCTCCGCCTGTACGGATTGTAATACCTCTTTGTAGGCAAGATAGAGCGTTGTGGCCTTTTTCAGAGCATCTTCATCCACTTTTACTTGAATTTCCCCTTTCAGCCTCTTAACTTCCTTTTCAATTTCACCGGTGTTTATTTTTAAACCCCGGGCCGGATATTCCCCCTGCTCGAAGAGTGTATAAACAACCGTAGTGTCAATTTCGATGATCCTTGCCCCGAGTTCTCTCCTTACTGTCATGGGGTTGTAAAAGGATTCGGGGAAATCATCAAGAATATTTCCTATAACCGCTATCTTTGACTGTTTCGTTCTTCTTATAAGCTGACATGCATTGAAAAAATCCGACAGCTTTTTCCGGTAATCTTCCCCCTCGGGAAGACCGGTCCCCCACAGAGTTTTTCTATCCAGCTTGTAAAAGATAGAGTTCGCGAATATTTTACCGCAGTCTGAATTCTGGGGCCATGGATGGGGCGCTTTTTCATTTTCAGGGTATATTTCAGGTGAAGCGGATACGAATATTGGTATATCTATTAAATAACGGTACACTGCCAGCGCCGTGATTGTTTCGCCGGCAGGCCAGGTGAGAGGGTGGAAAATAATCCCATCAACACGGTTATCAGTCATCCGGTTGCACGCATCAATGATGTCTTTTTCATCTTCACATCCGCCGAAAAACATCGAACTGCTGCTGATCATACCCTGCTCCATAAAAGAATCGAACAGGTTTTTATATCGCGCCTTCACTTTCTCTTTAAGGCTCTTATCAAACTCAGATTCTATGGTGACCATGATGAAACCAATAACCGGCGCTTCATTTTTTTTATATGGAACAATATTATGCATCCTCATTCACCCTCACTCTTAAGTTTATAAAAGGACATAAATATAAAACCAATAGGTTGTTACAATCTCCTGAAAAAACCTATTGGTTTCATTGCTTGCTTTTTCTTATCGGCTAAAAGCCAATACCTGCTTTGATTTCGTTCCAGGTCCTCTCGCGCCTCGGAGGATCTTCCTCTCCTTTCATAACATACAGCGGCACGGGAAAATTATCCGTTCCCAGAGTATACCACCATGTCCTCTCCTTAACAGCCTTTGAATACCCACCGCTACCGTTAGGATTCACGACACCCCAGCCAACCTTTTCAGACATAATTGTCTGAACCTCAGCACCGATCATATAATCGATGTATTTTAAAGCTAAATCAAATGCGTCTCCTTCTGTGGGTTTTGTTATAACCCAACCGTCGACCCATAAAACTGTACCTTCGGTTGGAAGGAAATGGGTAAACGTATCTCCATACCCTTCTTCAACAAGGAGATTAGCCTGAATAACATTGTTTCCTGTCAGCGAGATATAGGCGTCCTCTGCTGTCAGCATTGATTTTTCGGCATCAACACCTGCGGTGAATGCGCGCGCGTTCTTGGCCCAGGAAGTCAATTCCCTAATCATTGAGGCATAACCGCGCTCATCTAAATTGAAAGGATCTTCAACCCCCGCGGCTATCGCAGCCATGTTTGTCAAACTTGCAGCTTCGTCAAACAGCGCAGTCAGTCCTTTGGATTGCGGGTCCTTTAAAACATCGTAGGACAGGGAGTACTTGCCGTCGCCCAGCTCTGTTAGATACGGTTTTATCTTTTCGCCGACAACTTTTGTGTTCACAATAAAGTCCTGGTTACCCCATGCAATAGGTACATAAAACTCTTTGCCGGGCTCGATTGTTTCAACAAGCCCTTCCCTGAAAAATTTACCCACCTGATCCCAGTTTTTTATTTTGTCGATAGGAATCGGCTGGATCAAATCGTTATCATAGTACATCCTGACCCTGCTCGACATGATTGAGATAATGTTGTACTGATCAGGAGCAGCCTTTGTCTTTGAATAATGCTCCTCGACAGTCCCCGCATAGGTCCTTTGAATTTCGACGTCATACATCTCCTCGAAGGGATATACCCATTCATCAATCGCATAGGCTTCCGCAAAACACAGTATGCTCAGGACCGGTTTTTCTTTTTCCTTATTACCAGTCGCAAAAACCACGTAAGCGGATATTGATACTACCACAAAAACCAGGATACATAAAACTAACTTTGATTTGCTCATCTTTTCCTCCTTACAATTTTTATTGCACAAACCCTAACAAATTAAAAGTTTTTCATCACCTCCTTTCCTTTTTATTCTGCAATCCGTTGTTCATCTTTCAGCCTCTTCAGCTTTTGTTCCGGTAAACTTTGCCATAAAAAAGATGAACACGATTGAGAATACCAGAATTATTGCAGAGATTGCGTATACCTGCGGCGTAAGCCCGAACCGCATCATACCGTATATATAAACAGGAAGTGTCATCCATGTGCCGGTCAAAAAATAAGTAATTATGATTTCATCAAAGGATATGGTAAATGCCAGAAGCCCGCCGCCGATAATTGCAGTCTTTATCATGGGGAGTGTGATCAGAAAAAACGTCTTTGCCGGTCTCGCGCCAAGGTCCATCGAAGCGTCTTCATATGTCCTTCCAAGCCTCTGCAGCCTGCCGACAACCTGGAACATTACAAATGGAGTAGTTATCGCGACATGCCCTGCAAGTATTGTAAACCTTGACAGAGACACGTTCAGGTTTACAAAAAGCATTAAAAGGGCGATGCCGATGATAATCCCCGGCAGAAGGATTGGGAGCTGTGAGAGGGTCAAAAATACTTCCTTCCCGAAGAACTGTCTTCTCACAATAAAGATAGCCCCGGACGTACCGAGCACTATGGCGGTAATAACAGCATAGATACCGTTTTCGAAAGAATGCAAAAGAGCCTTGATGAGATTTGGATCATTTGCCAGCCTTATGTACCATTCGGTGCTGAAACCTCCGAATTTGACGGTAGTCTTGGTAGCGCTGAAAGAAAACAGAACAACTACTACCAGGGGAACATATAAAAATATATAGAGCAGTAAGGCGTATATACCGAGAAAAGGGAAGGACCTTTTTTTTCTCCCTTTATGGGATTTTTTTTCTTTTTCTATCTCCATAGACGTAAATTACCTCGACAAAAACTATTGCAAGATTACAGATAAACCCCTTCTCTTGAACCGAACTTCCGTACCAGCCCGATAATTACTGCAGCCATGGCAAACAGTATGAAACCCAGAGCAGCCCCGAGGTACCAGTTGGATATAATTCCGAACTGGGACCAGACAATATTTCCGTACATCATTCCGCCGGACCCACCGATTTGCTGCGGGATGATGTAATCACCGAGCGCGATAATAAAGGAAAGCATAAATCCTGTGACCAGACCGGGTGACGATAATGGTAATATTATGCGAAAAAGCGTTTTAAAATTATTCGCCCCCAGATCCATTGAAGCATCAATTAAATTCTTTGGTATTTTTTCCAGTGCAGTATAGAGCGGGATAAAAACAAAGGGGATAGCTATATATGCCAAGGTCACAACAACCGCAAATTGACTATAAATTAAAAATTTTATCGGCTCATTGATAATACCTATCTCCATCAAAATTAAATTCAGCAGCCCTTTGTTCCCAAGTATCGTTCTCCACGCGATAATTCTTACCAAATAACTGACCCACAGCGGTGTAATAATAAGCATGAACAAAATATTCCTGAACCTTTTCAATTTTCTTGAAATGAAATATGCAAGGGGATAGCTGGCTACTATGGCGACCAGGGATACCATCAACGAAATTCGAAAACTTTTTAAGAGCAATTTCCAGTAGATCGGGTTTGCAAAGAACTCCAGGTAATTCCCCAGAGACAGCGGGCTCACTTTTTGCGGGCCCAGCTTTACCCGAAAACTCATAAAGAACATTATGAGCACAGGGCCTATCACAAGGACTATTATCCATATGCCTATCGGTATCCCCATTAACAAAGACCTTGTTTTCATTACCCGGTAACTCCTGGTAACTTTGTCCTTTCCCTTTTGCAATGCTGTTCCCTTCCTGTACTTAAAACCACAGTCAATAATGAATCATGTTTTCCGTCATATCCATCGGAAATACAATCGTATCTTCTTCGTCCCAGCCCATTTTTACATCAGCATCGACTTTATCAAGCCTTTTCCAGCCCTTTTGATCCAAAACAGCACTGAGGTCAACATCCTGTACAGCTGTTTTTACTTCGAAATCATTTCCTCTGAACACAACACGCTTCAGCTTTGTTACGATTTCATTTTTCATTCTTTTTACTGGATTAACATGCACATTTTCGGGACGGATGCACACAAGCACTTTATCGTTATTCCCGAAGTCATATTTATTTTTACCACATTGTATTTTATTTCCAAAAACATCCACTACAAGTGTGTCTTTGCGGCTCTCGGAAACCACACCTTTGATAAAATTCATCTCACCGATAAATGAGGCTACGAATGCCGTGTTTGGGTTGTTATATATTTCATCCGGGGTCCCTATCTGGTGGGTCATACCGTCATTCATTACAGCAATTCTGTCGCTCATTGTTATCGCTTCGGTCTGGTCGTGCGTCACATACACAAAGGTCATGGAAAGCTCTGTCTGCAGTTCTTTCAGCGCGCCCTGCATGGCAACCCTCAATTTAAAATCCAGTGCACCCAGGGGCTCATCCAGCAGGAGCGCTTTCGGTTCATTTACAAGCGCGCGAGCAAGGGCAATCCTCTGCCGTTGCCCGCCCGAGAGCTGGTTTGAAAAACGGTGTTCGAATCCTTCCATACTCACCAGCTTCAATATGTTTATTATCTTGTCATGGGCATTCTTTCTTGGAATTTTTTTCATTCTCAGAGGGTAATATATGTTTTCATACACGTTCATATGGGGAAATATTGCGTAGTCCTGAAACACGGTGTTAACGTCTCTGTTAAAAGCGGGTACATATGTGACGTTTTTTCCCTCCAGGAATATATCTCCGGATGTTGGAGTTTCGAGTCCCGCAATCATCCTCAGTGTAGTTGTCTTTCCGCATCCGGAAGGGCCTAAAAGGGAGAAAAATTCCCCTTTCCGGATCCTGATATTCACATTATCGACAGCTACAACTTCCTTAAATGATTTCGACAGCTGTCTCAGCTCTATCTCAATTTTTTCGTTACTGCTATTCTCATTATCCATAACTGATATGCCTTTCATATAACTCAAACACAAATTGTTTATGTTAAGACAAACATTTGTGTTCCGGATATATATTCCTGAGGTCAAATTTTTAAAGGCCGCACCGGAATTCTTATTCTCATAGGTTCTATTTCTGCCAGCGGAGTTCCAGTTTCTTCATGAATGATCCTGGCAATATTAGTATA
>DRHN01000498.1 GCA_011049595.1 Spirochaetota bacterium
TCAACAAAACTGTTCTGTTATTACTAAATAAGGCCCTTGGTATTACCGATTACCGGAAAAATAAAAGAGACTTGAGCAAAATTGCGGGAAAATGGAATAAGGAAGAAGCTGATGAGTTTGAAAAAAACATTGATATATTTGAACAAATCGATGAAGAGATATGGAAATAGATGAACATCTGTGTTGACACAAACGCGTATAGTTTATTAATGCAAAACAATAAAAAAATACGGGGTCATCGTAAAACAGCTGAAAGAATCCGGTAATCCTATCCCGGTCAATGATATTTGGATAGGGGCAACCGCGGTAGAAACCGGAGCGAGACTCCTTTCGCGCGATTCGCACTTTGATAATATACCGGGATTGATTTTACTCAAGTGCCTGAACCTGTCATAAAAAAATTAATGAACGATACAAACCGTCAATCGCTAAAAATGTCCGATAAACTTCATGCCGGGATAGACGCCGGAACTGTCAGTTTGAACTGCGTCCTTATCAACGAAACAGGGGACATCGTTTATGAACACCCCTTCATATGCCATTTCGGCCGGGTGGAAGAGAAAGTGCTCGAGCTCATCCGGGACATATATGATAAATTCGGTGAGGAGAACATCGAGTCAGTATCTTTTACAGGCAGCCACGGTAAGAAACTAAGTGAAAATTTCGGTGTTTACTTTGAATTCGAAACCATTAGCCTTGTCATTGGGGCTATCCACATAAATCCCGGAGTAAAAACCATAATCAGTCTCGGAGGGCAGAACACAGCTTTGTTCCAGATCGTTTACCAGGACGGGGACTGGGAGCTTGATTATTTTAAAACGAACGGCCCCTGCGCGTCCGGCACCGGGTCTTTTATCGATCAGCAGGCTCTCAGGCTGGCAACCTCGATGTACACCGGCGAGATCGAGGTTTCACAAAAACAGATCGACAGGATAATGAACGATTTTATAAAACTCGGCCTTAAAAGCCGTGACCCGTCCGAGGTGGCATGCCGATGTACAGTGTTCACAAAAACCGATATGATCCATCTCCAGAACAAAGGTGAAAAACTGGAAGATATTATTTACGGTCTTCACGTCGGGAACACTAGAAATTACATGAGCACGATCGTGTCCGGCCGTGTACTCGAGGAGCCTGTAATATTCATCGGGGGGCTCTCTCTGAACGAGCTTCAGATAAGGGCGTTCAAAAATTATTTTCCTCAGTTGTCCGTCCCTCGATACAATACCTCAGTCGGTGCGCTCGGTGTCGCGCTGCACGCCCTCAAGTCCGGAAAAGCCAAACACTTGAAGTTAGATGATAACAGCCAGGATAGAGGGCTTGTCGAGCTTTCTCTTCCGATTGCCCCCAGGCTGAACATAGACAAAACAAAATTCTTTATATCAAACAGGATCGAGGTCCCCCCGCTGAATAAAAAAACGCGCGCGTATCTCGGTATCGATATCGGGTCCACAACCACAAAATACGCTCTCATCGATGAGGACCGCAAAATCCTTTACAAAAACTATGTCATGACCCGTGGGAAACCGGTAGAGGTTGCACAGGAGTTGATGCGGTCTCTTAATATTGATCTTGGACCACTCATAGATATTTCAGGTGTGGCTGCAACAGGCTCGGGGAGGAAGGTAGTAGGTGCCTTTTTAAACGCCGACCTTGACGTTGATGAGATCACGGCGCACGCTCGAGGCGCGGTGGAGATCGACCCTGATGTTGAAACCATATTCGAGATCGGGGGGCAGGACTCAAAGTATATTTCAATATCGAATACGCACCCGCTTGATTTTGACATGAACAAGGTATGTGCCGCTGGGACAGGAAGTTTTTTACACGACCTTGCGAACAGGTACGGGATCAATATAGTGGATGAATTTCAAAGGATCGCCCTTTCCTCTGAGAACCCTGTAAGGCTCGCGGACAGGTGCACGGTTTTCATCGAATCGGACCTGGAGGCATATCACCAGAAAGGTATCTCAAAAACCGACCTCATAGCCGGATTGTGCTACGCTATTGTGTACAATTATCTCAACAGGGTGGTTGGTAAACGAAAAATCGGTAAAAAACTGATGTTCCTCGGAGGGCCGTCGTTAAACAAGGCTGTGGTGGCCGCGTTCGAAAATGTCCTGGGGCGTGAACTTCTGGTTCCCAGGCACAGAGAAGTGCTTGGCGCTTACGGCGCGGCTATAATCGCTCAGGAAAAGCGGCACAACAGGGGTACGGCAACAAGGTTTATGGGTCTTGACGCGGTTGCAAACGATAAAATGCATTATATTGAGAAGACCTGCCGGACAAATACCGGCTGTACCAACCAGTGTAAACTAAAGATCTATGATTTTAGCGGCAGAAAACGGATTTGGGGCGGTGAGTGCGGACGCTACGAATCAGCCGGTGATAATAAAGGGATAAAGGAAAATTATTTCGAACAGTGGCAGAAAATCTGGCAGACCCACACAGAAGGGATATGTGAAACACTCGAAAAAAAACCTCTAATGGAGGTGGACGGCAGACCGACTGTCGGTATGCAGAGGGCCCTTTACGGTTTTCAAACCTGTGTCCTCTGGGCTGACTTTTTCGACCGGCTCGGCTTTCGCCTGGTCCTGACACGCCCGACAGACAGCCGCATTTCTTCACACGGCACAGAGATAATGGAAGGAGAAACATGCTACCCGGTAAAGATCTCACACGGCCACATCAGAGAGCTGGCCGGGAACGTAAAATTCCTTTTCATCCCAAGCATAATCAACATGAAGACACCTCAGGGGTCGGGATATTACTGCCCGATGATCCAGAGCAACGCCTACATGGTCAGGATGGCGATGGACCTCGACCAATCTCGCATTCTCAGTCCTGTCGTGCATCTGCAGCACAGCATCGAAACCCTTGCCGTAGAGATCGCCGGGCAGATAAGATCAAAGCTGAAGGTTTCCATGCCGGCGATCAGGAAAGCGCTACGCCATGCTGTATCGAAAAATAATGATTTTATAAAAGAGGTCCACGCCTACGGGCGCAGGATCATGCAAAGTCTGGACCCCGGGGAGCCTGTTTTAGCGGTGACCGGCAGGCAATATAATCTGTACGATAAAAGGCTGAATTTAAGCCTGGGCAGGAACCTCGCGAGACTCGGAATGCCGGCACTGCCGATGGATTTTATCGACACTGACACCGTCGACCTGTCTGATTTTAAATCAATGTTCTGGGGGCTGGGCGTGCAGATATTGAAAACTGCCCGCTTTATAAAAGCGCGCCCCAATTATTACGGCATTCACCTGACGAATTTCAGCTGCGGACCGGACTCATTTCTTGAACATTTCTACAGGCACATAATGGGGGATAAACCCTACCTGATCCTCGAACTTGACGAGCACACAGCCGAAGCAGGCATGATGACCAGACTCGAAGCTTTTAAAAACGTCATCGGGAACCTGATAGATAACCCTGTCGGCCCGGGGCCGTACGATATCAAACCGGAAAAACTGGAAGATGAAACCACAAAAGGCGGCAGGCTTTCAATCATTAAATGAGGGCATCGGTGTCTTCAACGCGAAGGAAAAACATCTCCTCATTCCCCAGATGAACAGGAACGTATCCCACCTCTTTGCCGGGGCGCTGAGAAGTTTTGACATCCACGCCAGGGTCCTTGAGACCTGCAGAGACCTCGATCTGGGTAGGGAGTACACATCCGGCAAAGAGTGCCTTCCATGCCTCATAACAACCAGCGACATCCTTTATTTTTTGAAAAAAGAGAGGAACAGGCTTGGAGAGGATTTCAACCCGGACAACTACATATATTGTATGCCTGAATCTGACGGCCCGTGCAGGTTCGGGATGTACAACAAATATCAAAGGATCGTGCTTGATTCATTCCCCGAGCTCAGAGGGGTAAAAATCGGGTCTCTCACTTCAAGAGACGGCTATTCCCTTGACGGTATGCTTGAAGGGGAGAGTATATGGAAGTTCAGGAAAGCAGCCTATTTCGGGATCCTTGTCGGGGACATTCTGAACCGGATCGCCTGGAGGATCAGACCTTATGAAATTGAAGAGGGGCTGACCGATCAGTTTATTGAGAGATCCATGCGTGTAATTGCTGATTCTTTTGAAGCTAACGGGTCCGAAAACAACTTTGACCGCATACTCGACCATGTCGAAGAGATCATAGAAGAAGGGAAGACCATTATCGATCCCGCGATACAGCGAAAACCTCTTGTCGGGGTTGTCGGCGAAATATTCATACGGTCCCAGAACGAGGCAAACCAGGACCTGGTAAAAACTCTTGAAAGACATGGGGCCGAAGTGGTTGTGGCTTCGATCTCCGAGTGGGTAAATTATACTTCCTACAACAGGATGAGGGACGCGCGCACCGATCTAAGGCTCAACATAAAACAGCTTCGCCCCCGCCAGGTAATAAGGAACCTGAAAAGCATATTTGATTTCGGCAAGAATTTTTACTATCAGCAGTTCATGCAGACTCGCAGCTATAAACGTTTAAGATCAAGCATCGACATTGCGGAAGACCACAAAGTGGCCCATCTTGAAAAAATGCTCGACCGGGAGGATGTTTTCAGCTTCGATGTCGGGACCGAGGCGTGCCTGAGTATTTCGGGGTTGATAGCGTATGCCGGCCAGGGGTTCAACGGCGTGGTCAACGTATACCCTTTTACCTGCATGCCGGGCACAGTTACCTCATCGATCGCGAAACCTCTCATGAACCGGTACAGGGTCCCCTACCTCGACACTCCCTGCGACACCGGTTTGCAGCCTGGGAGGGAGGGCACGGTCCGGACCTTTATGTACCAGGTTTACCAGCATTTTAAACGAAACGGAAGGAAAAACTGACCGCGTGGATGTGAGGGGACAATATATCCCGGACCCGGGCTTTTAGTGTTATATTTGAGAGACATCGCGGCTTCATACCTTATCTTTTGGAGGATAAGATGTTCGTTCAAAACATATCACCCGTAATAGTTACCTTCGGCCGGTTCTCCATCCGTTACTACAGCCTCCTTTTCGCGTGTTTATTCCTGCTCGGGCTTTTTTTGACCAACAGGGTATTCAAGCAGAACAATATAGACACGGATTATGTTTACCCGCTGTTTATCACGGTTTTTATCTGCGTGCTTGTGGGAGCGCGTCTCGGTCATGTATTTTTTTACCGATCGAAATATTTTCTGGCACACCCGGCCGAAATACTGATGTTCTGGAAGGGAGGGTTGTCAAGTCACGGAGCAGCCATAGCCATTTTGATCGGTGTGTTCGTGTACACAAGGATGTACCCTGTGACGTTTTACCAGATAGGCGACGCGCTTGCCATACCTGTCTCGATCGCGACGAGCTTTGTCCGGCTGGGCAACTTTTTCAACTCCGAGATCGTGGGAAGGAAGACTTCAGTGCCATGGGCGGTGAAATTCCTGCGTTACGCCGAGCCTGACGGGGGGCCGCCCGTTTTCCGCCACCCCTCCCAGCTTTATGAGGTCGCGATAGGCATCATCGTATTCGTGACACTCTGGACGGTATTTAAAAGGAAAAAAGACAGACTCAAGGATGGGTGTATTATGTACCTGTTCCTCTTTCTTTATTTCTCCCTCCGGTTTCTCGTTGAATTCACAAAGGAGTTTCACACCCTGGACCCGAATATGCCCTTGAACATGGGGCAGTACCTGAGCATCCCGTTTGTTATCTTTTCGGCGTTCATGCTTTTCGGGAGGGGGATGATAGAGGAAAAGCCGGCCTCCGGCAGTCGGCCAAAACCGTATAAAAAAACGAGGAAAAAGTAATTTTACCCGTTAATGATTTTATCCGGTAAATACCGGATAAAATAAATTTATTAAGATATAACTTGTGCCTTGCACACAGAAAAAATCTTCCCTATTAAACTTTTCGTTGACAAAGAATGATTTATATTAAAATCTTTCGTTACCATAGAAAGGTTATCAGCGGTGAGGTGTGCCTGCTAATTTCTATTAAATCCACAACTTTTAGTTATTCAAATGTTCATGAAATACAAGTATTATCTATACGGGATGGAAGCAGGTTATCAAAAATCATTGAAATGTCTGTCGACCAATGGCATGATAAATCAACATAAAATTATGCGTTGCAAACTAAATATCTGTAAGATTGACATTCTTCTGGCAATGCGGGATGCGAACCATCGACATCCGGCCTCGGAGGCCTAAGAAGTTTAAAATGTTGAAAAAATGCCTGTTTAGAGCGTATTGATTCATGTTGTCCGAATAATAAGCACCTTTTTATAATGGCAATAAATACGGATATGGTTCAATATTTTTTTACAGGAGCCATATTTAACATATATTTATACATGGTGCCGCTTTGATTGAGCTGGCATTTCTTAGATTTAATGGTTCGTTTACAGTACTCGATAACATTACTTTCTTTCATATGTCAATCTTCCCTCTGAACGCACGGATCTTCAGTAAAATTTGTGGGCAGCTTCTGGTTCTGGAAGCTTGCCAAGTGCATGATAGAAAGCGGTTTGCGTGGCCTCAAAGGTTCTGAAACCATAAGATTTTCTCATAGTGACTTTTATTTTGTTGTTTAGCCCCTCAACGACACCGCTGGAGAATGCTTTCTTGGCTTTAAACCAGTTCAAAATTAACTCGCGATGGTTTCGTAGCGTCTTTGCAACCTTCTTCAACGGTGCGATTTTTGAGCGCATAACACGGGTGCTCCATCGATCTAAAAACTTCCCGGCCCACGCTGGGGATACGTAGTTCCAGAAGCCTTGGAAATCTTCCTTGAGCAGATATGCCCTCACGCTCTTGAGGTTGTATTTGAGTAAATCCTTCAGTTTTACTTCCTGCTTTTCAGTGAGATTCTCCTTTCTTTTGAGCAGACACCATCGTGAGTTTTTGAGAATGGGCTCATGGCCATCTTTTTGCATTTGTCTTTGTTCTTCAGCCCTGACCTTATCTATGGCTTTATTGCTGTCTCTTATACACATCT
>DRHN01000499.1 GCA_011049595.1 Spirochaetota bacterium
ATACAGGTACAGCCCAGTAGCTGCCGCTCCCGGCAGGGTATTCCCCGGCAGCTGAAAACACTCCGCCTGCCATGGTCCTGTCTACTCCCCACTCCTTCACCCATTCGGTGAGCTCAACAAAGTGCCCCCTGGACACCCCTTCCCCAAGCCACCCGGGGCCGCCGCCCACTATTATATCAAACGCCTCGCTGTGGGCCGCGAGCTCCGTAAATGTTATGGCCCGAAAGTCAGAACGGGGCACTGTATCGACAAACACGAAAACCTCTGTCTCAATGGTGTAATAATCACTCAGCTCCTCCAGGTATTCCGCCTGGTCGCCTTCCGTCCAGAATATCGCGATATAATCCGCGTCACCGACTTCATCATCATGGTCACCTGCACCGGTGAGAATCATCGTTGAAACAGCAAGTGCAAGCACCGGAAAGGTAATAAAAATATACATGCGCCGTTTTTTTTTCATCGATCCCGCTCCTTTACGATAAATCAATAGATTTCCCGAAAGCTGCCGAATGTTGTCCGCGTGTCATCCTTCTATAACTCTTATTTTTATACTTTTTCCTTCAACCTCGCTTAACCCGTCTATTTCCTTGACCGCTCTCCGGGTATCCGCCTCCAGAGCTTCGTGGGTAAGTATAACAAGAGGTACATGCTCAAACTCCTCCTCAGTTTCCTTCTGGATAACGGAAGCGATGCTTATATTGTTCTTCCCGAGTATGCCCGCGATTTTAGAGAGGATCCCGGGTCTGTCCAGGGCGCTGAATCGAAAATAGAATTTTGTCCTGCTTGTTTCAAAATCCTTTTGCTGAAGATCCTGATAAAAGGAATACCTGTTTTTATTGTATTCTGTTTTGCTTGTTATCTTAAGCGCTATGTCAGTGATATCACCGACAACCGCGCTGGCTGTAGGTTTTGCTCCGGCGCCCTTTCCGTAATACATCGATTTTCCAAGAAAGTCCGAATACAGCATGATCGCGTTGTCCTCCCAGCTGACGGCCGCAAGAGGGTTCTCCTTGCTGACCAATGAGGGGTGGACCCGCACGAGCACTCCGTTATCATGTCTTTCAGCGATAGCGAGGAGCTTCGGCACGAAGCCTAACTCGTCAGCGTACTGGATATCCTTCATGTGGATACCCTCGATTCCCTCCACAAAGACTTTTGACATATCAACCGGTGTATTAAACGCAAGAGAAGAAAGAATTGTGATCTTGTGACAGGCATCCCAGCCGGATACATCCAGATAGGGGTCGGCTTCCGCAAATCCAAGCTCCTGCGCGATTTTCAAAGCCTCATCAAAGCTCAGGTCCTCCCTCATCATCTTCGTCAGTATAAAATTGGTGGTCCCGTTAACAATACCGATCACTTTATCTATTTGATTACCCACAAGCGATTCTCTTATGGTCTTTATGATGGGAATACCCCCACCGACCGATGCTTCATACCCGAACTCTACCTCTTCTTTCACTACAGCCTTGAATATTTCCACGCCGTGTTCGGCAAGGAGGGCCTTGTTCGCCGTAACGATGTTTTTTTTATGGCTGATCGCTTTAAGCATCAGCTCCCTTGACACAGTTGTGCCTCCGATCAACTGGACCACTATCCGGATATCCGGGTCGGATATTACATCATCAGCATCCGGTGTAAAGATCGATGCCGGAATATTCAGAAGCTTTCTTCTTTCAGCAGCCTTATCGGCGATCTTTTTTATTTCAATGTCTATACCCGATTTTTTTCCGATGACCTTTTTGTGTTTTTCCAGCAGTTCGTAAACACCGGCGCCAACGGTACCGATGCCAAGAATTCCGATCTTAACATTTTTCATCGCGTTTTCCTTGCTGCTATCTTCGGGGAACCCGACGCAGCCGGGGTCTCCCGGCGTTGTCACCATGCACTAATTAAGCAAATAATTAGTTCTTGTTGTATAATTCGTGTTTTAATAATTTAAGTAACTTCAAAGTTATTAACTAATGGAATATAAAGAGTTAAATAGAACTAATTATTGAGTTGGTGACTAATTCGGGCTTGCCCGACGATAGCAGCAAGGAAAACGCGATGAAAAATGTTAAGATCGGAATTCTTGGCATCGGTACCGTTGGCGCCGGTGTTTACGAACTGCTGGAAAAACACAAAAAGGTCATCGGAAAAA
>DRHN01000500.1 GCA_011049595.1 Spirochaetota bacterium
GGCAAGCCCAATTGCCGGTGTAAAAAAGATGAAAATGCTAAGCATGGTCCCTATAACGTATGGACACGAAAAGTGAAAGGTAAAACTGTAACAAAGTATCTATCAGAACACCAAGCTGAGTTTTGTCGAGAGTTCATTCAGAACTCAAATAAACTAAATCTTATAATTGAAGAGATGAGGAATCTATCGGTGAATATACTAGAGAGTGAAAAATAAGTGTTTATTTCTTTAGCTCATAAAATCGAGAAAAGTGGAATTTTTATGTGCGGAAAATAGGTTCTAGTATCTCTTTTGCCTTTTTAAGGTCATTCTTGGGCGCTAAAAGTTGAACACCTCTTATAAAAGTTTGACCCCCGGCGCTATTCCATACTTTTTTGCAGCCTGTCCAGCAGGGCAAGGGCCTCAATGGGTGTCATTTGATTGATATCAATATTTTTCAGCTCGTTTATCAGGATCTCATAGGGTGAGGGAAAAAGCCCGAGCTGAACGGACATGTCATCATCCAGGAGCTTCGCTTCACTGACATCCTCTTTACTGTCGTTATCCCCCCGGGAACTTTCGTGCTGCTGTGCCCCGATAATATGGGACATATAACTTCCGTATTCCGCTTCCAGCCCGTTTAGAATAGACTTTGCCCGCTCAATTACTCGATCAGGTATCCCGGCCATCCGCGCTACTTCAACACCGTAGCTTTTTGAGGCGCTGCCCGGTACTATTTTTCTGAGAAAAATGATGCTGTCATTCCACTCCTTTACGGTCGCGTTGTAATTTACTACACCATGGCTTTTACCAAGTGCCGTGATCTCGTGATAATGTGTGGCAAATAAAACTTTGGCTCCGGCCTTTTTTTCATCAAGTAAATATTCCAGTACGGCCCAGGCAATGGAAAGCCCGTCGTATGTCGAGGTCCCCCGGCCGATCTCATCCATAATTATCAAGCTCCGGTGTGATGCGTAGTGAAGGATCCTTGAAGTCTCGATCATTTCAACAAGAAACGTCGATTCCCCCTTCACAAGCCTGTCCGCCGACCCTATGCGGGAAAACACCCTGTCAACAAGGCCTATCACCGCCGATTTTGCAGGAACAAAACTGCCAACGTGCGCCATTATTGTAATGAGGGCCGCCTGTCTTAGATAAGTTGATTTTCCCGCCATGTTTGGTCCGGTCAGGATCATTATTCTTCTATCCCTGTCATTGAGGAAAAGATCGTTTTCAATGAAGCTCTCCTCCCCCAGTTCTTCAACAACCGGATGCCTGCCTCCTGTTATTTCTAAAACATTGTTTTCGACCATCTCGGGCATAACATAGCCGTTTTCCGCTGCCGCGAGAGCGAATGTGGTGTACACATCCAGCCTGGCAGCAATTTCCGCCGAATGGTACAGATCATCAGTTAAGTCCAGAACTTTATTTCTTATTTCTTCAAAAATGGTGAACTCAAGCGTATTGGAATCCTCCCGGGCCTCCATTAAAAGCGCCTCATGTTTCTCCAGCTCCCCGGTAGTAAATCTCTCTGCGTTTACCAGGGTCTGTTTTTTCAGGTAGGAGGAGGGCACAAGATCGAGGTTTGGTTTTGTTACTTCTATGTAATATCCTATTATTTTATTGTATTTCACTTTAAGTGACGCAATCCCGGTTCTCTCCCGCTCATCTCCCTGGTACCTGTTAATCCACTCCCTGTTTTCAAGATTGATCTTTCTGAATTCATCGAGCTTTTCACTGAAACCGTTCTTAATGATCCCTCCATCCCTGATGGTCGGTGCGGGGTCTTCCACGATAGCCGATGAAATGATTTCGCATATTTCACTAAAATCAGAAATAGAACCAGCTTCTTCACGGAATTCTTTTATTTCCTCAAGCACAGACCGGATCCTGTTTATGGACAGCAGGGAGTTCTTCAAACCTATCAGTTCCCTGGCGTTTCCTTTTCCCACAGACAGCCTGGAAATGATCCTTTCGATATCAAGAACATTTGACAGTTCTTTTATCAGACCTTCCAGCCCCGCTGGGTTCTCAACAAAATAGCCTGTTTTCTCAAGCCGGTCGTTGATTTCATTTAGATTTCTCGAGGGATTGTTTATGCGCTTTTTCAACAGCCTCCCGCCCATGGCTGTTACAGTTTTATCCAGTATACCGAGCAGTGTTCCCCTGTGGCTTCCATCGGTCTGACTTTCAGTGAGCTCCAGATGTTTTTTAGTCGCGTTGTCAATAACAAGGATGCCCTCATTCCTCTTTTCCGTGACCCAGCGTATGTGAGGCATTTTATGCTTTACGTTATCCTGGACATAAGCCAGGACCGCCCCGCAGGCGATCAGACCCGTCTCAGACTTTATTTCCAGTATCCCGGCGTTCGCGATGGAAAATTGGCCCTTTAATGCTTCCCCTGCTGAAGCCCTGGAAAACAGTTGATCAGAGACTGCGCGGATGATAATTTCCGGCTCGAGCTTCCTGAGCTTTTCAATAAAAATAGAAAAGACATCGGACCGGCAGAATGATTCCGGATGGAGGATTTCCCGGACACCGTTACTTTCGATCTCGTTCTGCAGGGCATCGAGAGTGTCCTCCTGCGGCAATCCTATCGATAAGAACTCCCCGGTGGAAATATCAAGGCAGCCGCATGCGAGCTGGAGCTTTCTCTTTTTCTCATTTCCATACAGAGCGGCGATAAAGTTGTTGCTTTTATTTTTCAGAAGCTCAGGGTTGGTGATCATCCCGGGGGAGATTATTTCAACGACTTCACGTTTGACGATCCCTCTCGCTCCGGCAGTTCCCTTAACATTGAGACCATGACCGATCGGATCATCCTCATCCGACCCGTTACACTGCTCGCAGATGGCGATTTTTTTCCCATTGTTGATCAATTTAGCTATATATGTATCAGCAGCATGATGGGGAAACCCGCACATCGGAACCGCGTTTCTCCTGGTCAGCGTGATGTTCAGGATCGATGACGCGTCTACCGCATCGCTTTCAAACATTTCATAAAAATCGCCCAATCTGAAAAGGAGGATTGAATCTTTATTTCTGTTCTTTATACGGTGGTACTGCTCCATCATCGGTGTTTCTTTTTTCATATCACTTCTCTTCAACAATAAAGCCCTGGTATCCAATGTTTTTCAGGGCTTTATTCAGCTCTTCAGCATATTCCCGTGAGGAAACTGTTCCTACCCTTACTCTGATAACCAATGCACCCTCAATGCTGGCCGATTTTGAATACGCTTCAAACCCTTTCAATATTAATACCGAAACCAGCTTATCGGCATTCTTCTCGTTCGAGAAAGATCCCAGTTGTACGGCAAACCCTTTGCGTGTGCTTTGACTTCCTTCCCGAACCTCTTTCGCTTCTTCGTCCCGGGTCTCCTCTTTTTCTCCAACCGTGTAAGTCCCGTCAAGAACAGCCCTGTCAAAAATCCCCTCTATCGGGGCCGGCACGGCATCTTCATTCCGTACACCGAGCTCTTCGATGCCCTTCCCCGCTTTTACGGCAAAAAGCGTACCCGGGTAGCCCTGTACAATGCTGTTAAATGCCGCGTAGGCGCCCTCGATGTCACCTTTTGTTTTGTAAAGAAATCCTAACTGCAGCAGGGCTTCCTGCTTTAAAATATCGGACTGAGCGGAGCCCAGTAATCTTTTCAATAGATCTTCAGCATTTTCGCGATCATTGGATTGGGCAAGTACCCTGGACAATTCGAAATAATTATTTACTATCGAGACCCGGTCAGCCGCGGGATCACCTGAAGCAAGCATTTCATTTGACAGGACATAGTACCGGGCCGCTTTTTCAAAATCTTTTACTTTATAACTGATCGCCCCGAGAAATGTGTACACATAGGGCGTAAAGATTGGATATGCGTCTTTTTCATTTTTTTCGATCTCCTCCAGTAATCGAGATGCATTCCCGTTTTTCTTTAGTATAAAATAAATTTTTGCGAGTTCAAACCTTACAGCATCGATAAGAGGGAAATTGGGATAAACTTCCAATATTTCCGTAAGACCTTTTATGGATTGATTGGTGTCCTCCAGCATTGTGCTCTGCTTGAACAGAATGTAGGGCGCTTTCGGGGTGTTCTGGACCTTTTTATAGGCCAGGAAATAGTATCTTGATGCCTGCCTGAAGTCATTTTTGCGTTCAAACTCCTCTGCGCGTTTTATGTTGGACGCAAAGATCGGGTCATCGGGGATTAGATACATTTTACCCCAGGGAAAATAGCTGTCAATTACCCTTTCGGGAAGAAAGAAGACCACACCGGTCCGGTTTTCGTGTTCATCGGAAAACCCGCTGACAGATAATAAAAATATCAACACAAAAATAAATGGCGTTAAATAACGGGTGTGAATTTTATAATTTTTCATCCTGTTTTATACCGAAAAATAAATGTTTTTTGCTTAAGATATGTTTAGCTGATCAGGTAATTTCTTTTCCTCTCAAAGTATTCCCGGAAATACCGGTTACCCTAATATCCAGAAACCTGCCCGCGGGTGCTTTCGTGTTTACAACCACCATCTTACCTGTTTCTGTTTTACACAGCATTTCGGATGGGTCCTTCTTACTTTCACCTATTGTCAATGCGGTTTTTTCCGTACCTATCTCTTCTGTGTTTTTTTCATAGGATATGCGCCGCTGGAGCATTATCAATGTTTCGATTCTCTTTTTTGATATCTCCGGAGGTATTTTTTCCGGAATATCCCGGGCTTTTTCAAACTGACGTTCAGAGTATATATAAGTAAACGCGTCGTCAAATAGCACCGACATTACAAGATCAAGGGTCTGATCGTAATCTTCTTCACTTTCTGAGGGAAAACCGACAATAATATCGGTTCCGATGGATGCACCGGGTATATACGTACGTATGGCACCGATAATATCCATATAATGTTCCACTGTATATTTGCGGTTCATTAACTTTAGAATTCTGTCAGAGCCGCTCTGGACCGGTAGATGAAAATGCTTGCACACTTTTTTAAGCGTAGAGATCCTTTTCACTATTTCTTCATTGAAATCTTTTGGATGAGAGGTTATAAAGCGGATCCATTTGATCCCTTCAATATCATTGATCTTCTCAAGCAGCTCAATAAAGGATATATCATTGTTGTCTTTGCCGTAGGAATTGACATTCTGTCCCAGGAGATTGATCTCAACTACGCCTCTGTCGGCAAGTTCGTATATCTCGGTTATTATTTCTGAACTGCTCTTGCTCTTCTCGGCCCCCCTGAGATAGGGCACTACACAGTAACTGCAATAATTGCTGCAGCCGGTTATTATGTTTACCCACGCTTTATAACCTTCAGCCCTTTTTCCTCTGTAACCGGAAAACCGGTAATCATTTTTGTCAAGCGCGATTACCGGGCCTTTTGATCCTGAGCGCTCCTCGGCAAATCCCGGTATATCCATGATGTGACAGGTCCCGGAAACCACGTCGATTTCCGGAAAATACCGTGCCAGGTCCTGCCCGCGTTCCTGGGCCATACATCCGGCGAGAACGATAACCGTTTCCCGGTTGTATCTCTCCTTAAAGGACCTGTAATAGCCGAGCCTGCCTAAAACCCTCTCCTCCGCGTTTTCGCGTACAGCGCAGGTGTTTAAAATAATAACATCAGCGTCAATCTCACTTTTGGCTTTTTTATACCCGCGCTCTTCGAAAGAAAGGGCTATATCGATAGAATCAGATTTATTCATCTCGCAGCCAAAGGTTTCTATGTAGTAGCTCTTATTATTTCCCATGAAATTTTTCCAGATAAATCTTCATATTAAAATAATATTTTTGGTTAAAAATGAAAGAAATAAACACAGGATAATTAGTTCTTGCTGCCGCTCCGGGCTTGCCCGGCTTAATTAGTATTTTAAGTTTAACTAAGTATTTTTAAGGTTATTAATTATGAAAATATAAACAGTTAAATAGAACTAATTATTGAGTTTGTGAATTATTCACCAAGAACTAATCCGGCAGGCACCACAGGGAACTGATCAGTAAAACACCATGTCAATAAAACGAAACATTCATTGAGCCGCACATGGGACATACGCGGTCAAACCCCAGTTCATCATCGTAGTCAGGGAAAGCATTTCTTTCAGGGTAAACTTTATCGGTCCAGCGGAAATCGCAATCTTCACACACGTAGGTTTTCTTTATAAAATTCTCCACCTCGTCTTCATCATCATCTTCTGATTCAGTAAAGCGATCCTCTTCGAAATCTCCAGAAGAATTCATCAAAAACTCCCGCTTTCATATACAATATAGACTATATGATGTATATCATTTGTCAATAGTTTTCAATTAAAAGAAAAAAATATTTTATCAAACTGAAACTAATTGAATTATCTCATTTAACTGATTTCACTCCCTGGGTCCATGCTTCTGTCAACACTGATCAGGGAAAGCGTTTCACCGGCAGACGCGGCAAGCAGCATCCCGTTTGATTTAGTTCCCCTGATCTTAGCGGGTTTTATATTTGTCACGACCACTATTTCTTTCCCGACAATCTCCTCAGCCTTGTATTGCCCGGCAATACCTGCGACAAGCTGTCTTTTTCCGTCACCGATATCCACAATTATTTTAAGTAATGTCTCAGAATTCTTTATGGGGGAAGCATCCAGAATTCTCCCAACTCTCATATCGATTTTTTTTATGTATTCTATGTCGATCTTCTCAAGTTCTTTCTTGACCTTATCCTTTTCTTTATCTTTCATTTTACGCTCCGGTTTTCCAGTATCCTTTAGGTCAGAATCGATCCTTGGAAAAATACTGTCGATCTTTTTGACAGATGTGCCTGGTTTTAATTTGCCCCAAGAATATATCTCTTCATTTTCATTTACATTGTCAATATACTTCATTACTTCTTCAGAAAAGGCAGAAAGCGCGGTTTCCGCTTTGTTTATGATGATCGGGGAAAGCAATACCGATATTAAACGGAACCCTTCACAGGCATTGTACAGCACTGTTTTTAATTCCTTGATTTTATTTTTTTTGTACAATGTCCATGGAGCAGTTTCGTCAATATATTTATTTATTTTTCGAATATACACAAAAATAGCGGAGAGGGCGCTGTTCAGATCTGTATTCTCAATATATGATTTCACCGATTCCGGAAGCGACTTCCCGGCCGTAATGATCTTTTCATCGGTTTTGCTGACGGCCGCTGTTTCAGGTATTTTGCCTTCAAAATATATCTCGACCATATTTACGATCCTGCTCAACAGGTTGCCGTAGTCATTCGCAAGGTCAGAGTTGATCGTATTGATAACCATCTCTTCGCTGAAACTAGCGTCAGAGCCTATGATCATATTTTTAACAAGCACGTAACGGAAGCTTTCGACCCCGTACCTGTCTATGAGGTCAACAGGTTTGACGACGTTCCCAACAGATTTACTCATTTTTTCGTCCTGGATCAACCACCAGCCATGTGCAAAAATAGTTTTCGGGAGGTCGAAGCCCGCTGATTTCAGCATTATCGGCCAGTAAACTGCATGGGTCGTTGTAATATCTTTCCCGACAAAGTGTATGTCGCAGGGCCACCACTTTTGAAAAGAATTGTTGTCTCTGTAAACCCCGATTGTGCTGATATAGTTGGTGAGAGCGTCAAACCAAACATAAGTAACATATTTTTTATCAAAAGGGATCTCTATCCCCCAGTCGAGCCGGGATTTAGGCCTTGAAATACAGAGGTCGATCAGAGGATTTTTTAAAAATCCCAGGATTTCATTTTTCCTGGTCTCCGGTTTGATGAAATCCGGATGATCTTTGATATAATCCCGGAGCCAGTCCCTGTATTTCGACATCTTGAAAAAATAATTCTTCTCCTCTATCGTTATGACCTCTCTGCCGCAGGAAGGGCATTTTGCATCTACAAGGTCCTTTTCGGTCCAGAATCTCTCTTCCGGGATACAGTATTTGCCTTCATAAGTATCAAAATATATATCACCCCTTTCATAGAGATAAGTAAGAAGGCTCTGGACCACGAATTTATGCTTTTTTTCTGTTGTGCGTATAAACCTTGTGTAATTGATCCTCAGTTTCTTCCATAGTTCTACAAACCTCACAACCATCTCATCACAGTGGAGTTTCGGTTCAACGCCTCTTTTTTTTGCTGCCTCCTGCACCTTTAGCCCGTGCTCGTCCGTACCTGTTGAAAAAAACACTTCGTCACCGAAAAGTTTATGATACCTGGACATAACATCCGCCAGAATTGTCGAATAAGCATGGCCGATATGCGGTTCATCGTTTACATAGTATATAGGGGTCGTAATGTAAAAAGTACCCAAGTCAGATTCTCCTGTTCTCGCATCATTTCTTCATAATAGTATTTATTTAATTCATTTTGTCAAGGAGTTATTGGAAATATAGCCATCAGTCTTTTGCAACACATCCTCGAGACTCCCTCTGGAAATATTTCCTCCGGGAATCGAATTAAGGAAAATATTTCCATACCTTTTTACAAGTACTCTTTTATCCAGAATAGCAATTAAGCCCCGGTCTGTATTTTTCCTGATCAATCTGCCGATCCCCTGCTTGAATTTTATAACAGCCAGGGGCAGACTGTAATCCATAAAAGGATTGCCCCCTTCTAATCTTATCCGCTCCATCCTTGCCTTAACAACCGGTTCCGTGGGGACTTTGAAAGGCAATTTAGTGATTATCACACACTCGAGGGTATCGCCCGGGGCGTCAACACCTTCCCAGAAACTTTCAGTCCCGAACAGTATGGAATGAATGTTTTTTTTAAAATCATTTAACAAATTCATCCTTGAATCGTTGCCCTGCTTGAAGACAAAAAGCCCTGTCCGTTTGAGCTCATCCCCGATCCTGTCGAAAACTTCATTCAAGGTTCTGTATGATGTAAACAGTACAAATGCTTTCCCGCCGGTATTTTTCAAGATCTTCAGCACACAGTTGCTGAGGACCGGCAAATAATCGGGGAGATCCGGCTCCACCATATCGGACGGAATAATTGCAACCATCTGTTCATCATAATGAAAAGGAGATTTTACTATGACGCTTATTTCCGCTTCATGTAGACACAGCCTTCGCTTTATAAAATCGAACCTGTTGTCAACAGTGAGAGTTGCGCTGGTAAGAACAGCGCTTTTAACCTGGCTGAAAAGCAGCTCCTGCAGAGCGGCCCCCACATCGATCAATGAAACCACGACAGCAGTTTCTCGTTTCTTTTCGATCCATCGAACGTGATTTTTATCTTCATCGCTCAGAAAATCATCAACAGTCTGGGTAATTTCAACCAGCCTGAAAATAAAGCTTTCTATCTGCTTTAATACACTTTCTTCAGCATCCCCTATTATTTTTTCTCTCAACTCGTACAGGCTGTTGGAAAGACCTGTACATTCCTTATAAAAAATTCCGAACTGCCTTATGACCCTGTTTTCCCACCCCGGCAGGTCCTTTACATCGTCGGTAATCTCACATACGGCAAGATCACTCTTGTGAGTGTTGAGATCACTCTTGTGAGTGTTGAGATCACTCTTGCGAGTGTTGAGATCACTCTTGCGAGTGTTGGTTGAAATATGCCTTCCCGTGGATATCAGAAACTCCTCAATGGCTTCAAAAAGCTCATGCGCGGAACTCCGCAACAGTGTTACTTCTTCCATGATCTTTTTCAAGTCCCGGTTTCCAAAGCCACCGGTGTCTGCAACCCATGTGCCTGAAGTCCCGGTAACGGAAGTTCCGGTAACGGAAGTTCCTGCAGAGTCAGACCGCCCTTTTCTCAGCAAAAACATCAAATAACCCTTTTTCTTTTTGTCCCCCGAATAGAGCCTATCCAGAAGTCTCAAAACAGATGAAAGAGTAATTTCCTTTGTGAAAAAGGAAGTAGCCGAGTCCTCAAGGTTGTGTGCCTCATCGATAATTACCCTGTCGAATGAAGGAAGAATAGAATTGCCTGTTGGAACCAGGCTGACATCCGCAAGAAGATAGTGATGGTTGGTCACGATGATCCCTGCAGTAATAGCCTTTCTTTTCACCCTGTTCACGAAACAACGGCTAAAAAACCCGCATGTGCCCCCCAGGCACGTGTCCGATTGGGAGTTGAGCTTTTCCCACAAAGAATACTTCGGCACAAAAGTCAGGGCGGAAAGGCTTCCATCGTCCGTTGTGTTTATCCAGCTTAGCAGGTTGTTAAATTGCTCCAGCTCCTCGTCATCTATAAAAGAAAAAAGATCCTGCTGCGCGTCAGCCACCCTGTTCAGGCAAATATAATTCCCCCGCCCCTTCATTAAAATATAAGAAAAATCGTGATCAAGCGCCTTTCTCAAACCGGGAATATCCTTGTAAAGAAGCTGCTCCTGCAGGTTTATGGTTTTTGTCGAAATGACGACCCTTTCCATGTTAACTTTCGCCCACTCCACTGAAGGGATGAGGTAGGCTAAAGACTTTCCGATTCCTGTACCTGCTTCGATCAAACCGCACGAGCTGTTGTTCAAAGCCCCGCACACGTGCTCTATCATCTCCATTTGCCCATCCCGCTCTTCAAAGCCCGGGATTGTTCTGCTGCATGGACCGTCCTTTGACACCAGCCGTTTCAAGTTTTCGGCATCGATCGGTTTTTTTGTCCCCTTGACAACCGGCTCAACTGCAGCATATACTTCCGTCACGTCATTGTTGATAATAAAGAAACCGACTCCCCGGTTCGCGGTGACCGACGCGATACTCAAGTCCGGCCCCGACGGGGTAAGCTTTCCGCCCGGGTGGTTATGAATGACAACATCAGCCATAAAACTTCTTTCGAGAGGAAAAGCGACACACTCTTCACTGCCGCGTGCGATTGTCTCGGTTTTTACGACGATGCTGTCTTCGTTGGTCCAGCCGAAAAACAGGACCTCGTTTCCATACGCTTTGTTTATCTCGGCTTTAATTACCTGCACAGAGCTGTCATCAAAATAAAGGCTTACAGGTTCTTTTTCGTGTGCCATTGTCGATCTTTCCTCGATCAGGTTCGAAGCCCTTTATAAGGTTTTATCACAAAACTTTGTTTACTGTCAGCTCTATCAGGGCACCAAGTCTCGAGCCTGCTTTTGTCATGTTTTCCAAAACTTCGCTATGCCTCAATTTTCCTTTTGTGATCCCGCACGCCATGTTCGATATTACAGATATACCGATCACCCTGATGCCTTCCTGGGCAGCAACAATAACTTCCGGGACGGTTGACATCCCCACAGCGTCAGCCCCGATTTTTTCAAAAAAGGATATTTCAGCTTTTGTCTCATAACTGGGTCCATGCACAGCAAGGTAGACTCCTTCGGTGAGCCTTCCGATCTCCTCGTTTGTCCCGGCCGCGTCTTTAACTTTTTTAAGGAGGGCGAGGTCATAGGGCTCGCTCATGTCTATAAAAATCGGCCCATGGCCCAAAAACCCGATCAAAGGGTTGCTGCCCATGCAGTTTATATGGTCGGTTATCAGCATGATGTCACCCGGATCAAAATCACGGTTGATACCGCCGCTCGCGTTTGTTATGATCATGGTTTCAACACCCAGCATCCTGGCGACTCTAATATTTATTGTGACATCTTCCATCGAAAAACCCTGGTAATAATGAAAACGGCCGTTAAATATCATTACATTTCTCTGTCCCATCCTGCCGACAACGAGCTCACCTTTGTGCCCCTCTATCATGGAGACAGGAAACCCCGGGATATCTGTGTATTTTATACTCGTCCCTTCCGACAGCCTCTCTGCAACAGGTCCGGCACCTGATCCCAGTATGATCCCGGTCTTGCAGTCATCTGTGCTCACACATCTGATCTTTTTTCGAATATATCCAGCTGCCCGGTCAATTTTTCTTTTGTAGCTTTCCATTTATGTACCTCCGGGGGTTTGATCAACACACAGAAAATCAGAACTCTCTTTTTGTCCAGTCTGACGGGTCGACGTAAATTCCATTTACAAAAATGCCCCAGTGAAGGTGGTTCCCCTCGGCGATACCGGTTGAACCCACTTCACCAATTTTTTCTCCCTTTTCCACTCTGTCGCCGATACTTACACTTGTCGAATCAAGATGAAAATACAGAGAAAACACACCCAGCCCGTGATCGATCACAACTGAATTGCCCGTTGTAATTCTCACATCCGAAAACACAACATCACCCCTGTTCGCCGAAAATACCGGATCTCCCTTTCCCCCCTTTAGATCCATCCCCCTGTGATAACGTGTGAAAGAGTTTGAGTTTTCAATATAATAGATCCTCTTCTTTCCGAACGCCGAATTCGTTACAGGCTCTTTAACAGGGTATAAAAAAAGGTCTTCCCAGAGTGCCTGGCTGCCGGGTTTTGAAAGTATCCCAGCCAATATCTTTCGTTCTTTTCTTTTCTGCTCGGAGTCCGCGAAAAGGGCCAGCATATCTTCAGTAAGCGTTACCTCTCCTTTGCCGTAATTTAGCGATTTTAGAAAAAAGGGATAGATGATCTCAGAATAATCTCCGTTTTTTGACTTAACAGTTATCGTAAGCCTGTACTTTACCGGCGGGGCCCCAACATCAAAACCTGTCAGGGCCCTGTAAATACCGTTACCAACATCATAGAATGTCAGTTTGTTTGAATAGCCGCTGTCATTTTTAATTGCTGAACTTATATTTATACCGCCGATTTGACTGTCCTCCGGTATGTTTACTATTACTTTCATAGTCTTCCCTTGAACCGGATCGGGAGAAAAATAAAAAGGAAGATCATAAAACTCACCGGAGGCAGACTGGGATAATTTTCCGTAAATAAGGACAGGTTTTTTTTTGATCTTCAGCACACTGTACGGGTACAGCTTATAGATCCTATCCTTATTACGGAAAACGATTTCGCTGTCCCCGTGGGTCTTAACAAAGATATCTTCTGTTAATTTACCTCCCTTTCTGACACGGGCGTAGGGGTCCGGGTCTTTTCGCGCGAGCACATTTCCAAAAACATGAACAATATCCAGCTCTTCAGCATGTACACATTCCAGTACAAAGATAAAACAGACCGTTGTAATAATAAAAATTTTAAATGTAATTCTTTTCAATATTTTAATTCCCTTAATTCCAAGTATCTTTCCGTGCGATAAATACCTAAGGGTACAGTCTGTTTATCAAACGCGGAAAAGGAATGGCTTCTCTCACGTGGGGGAGTTTGCATATAAAGGCAAGCAGCCGCTCTATCCCCAACCCAAATCCTGAATGGGTCACACTTCCGTAACGGCGGATATCAAGGTACCACCTGTACAATTCAACATTCAATTTTTCCTCTTTGATCCGTGCAAGGAGTGAATCATGATCGTCATTCCTCTGGGAACCCCCGATTATCTCACCGTAACCTTCCGGCGCGAGAAGATCATTGCAAAGGACGGTCCGGTCATCTTCCGGGTTCGGTTTCATGTAAAAAGCTTTGACACCCTTCGGGTAATTGTATATGAACACCGGTTTTTCAAAGCTTTCCGAAAGAACGGTCTCCTCATCGCCACCGATATCATCGCCCCACTCGACAGGCAACCCTTTTTTCACCAGTATCTCGACAGCTTCTGTGTAGCTTATCCGGGGAAATGGCGGCTTGATCTTTTTTAGAGGCCCAACATCCCTGCCGATGTTCTCCAGCTCCCTGCCGCATGAGTTTACAATATTTTGTATAACATAACTTATCACGTCCTCCTGCAGAGACATATTCTGATCGGAATCATAAAAGGCGACTTCCGCCTCAACCATCCAGAATTCGGCCAGGTGCCGCCGGGTTTTTGATTTTTCGGCCCTGAACGTAGGCCCGAAACAAAACACCTTGTTAAAAGCGCTTGCCGCAGCTTCCAGATAAAGCTGGCCCGTTTGTGCGAGGGTGGCTTTCCCAAAGTCGAAATATTCAGTTTCAAAAAAACTTCCGGAACTTTCGCCCACCGCCCCCGTCAAAATCGGGGTATCGATCAAAACATATCCGTTGGTATGAAAATAGTCCCTCAAAACTTTTATCAGCTCACTTCTCACCCTGAGAATAGCAAGCTGTCTTCCCGATCGGACCCACAGGTGCCTGTTCTCCATGAGAAAATCAACACCATGTGCTTTTGTCGAAATAGGATATTCCTGTTCCGGTATATGCAGCGGCTCTATGTCTTTAACAATCATCTCAAAACCGCCGGGCGCCCTGCTGTCAGCACGTATTGTACCCGTTACCGCGAGAGAGGATTCGATCTTTAATTTTGAACAGGTATCAAAGATTTCATCTGAAACCTCATCCCTCACAACCACGGTCTGCATATACCCGGTCCCGTCTCTCACCTCAATAAAATAAAGCGCGCCGCTTGAGCGGATATGGCTTATCCACCCTCTGATCGTGACTTCACGGCCCACATGATCTGCCGACTTGCTTATCATAAAACCGTCCTCAATCATAAAAACCCTCCCGGTCACCGATAGTACTACCCTTTTATTACACCAAGGGGAACCAGTTTTGCAACCTTGCTGGCAAGCCCGTTTTCTTCGACTATGTTCACTATTGTCGAAACATTCTTGTATGCTTCAGGCATTTCCTCCATAAGAGTTCTTCTGGCATTTGATAATACCAGGATCCCCCTGTCGCCAAGCTCTCTTTTAATATTCCTTCCTTCTGCAATTTTGGCCGCTTTCTTTCTGCTCAAGACTCTTCCCGCGCCGTGGCAAGTTGTGCCGAAGCTCTTTAAAAGGCTGCCCGGCTCCCCTTTTAAAATGTATGATCCCCTGCCCATGTCTCCCGGGATCAGCACCGGTTGACCGAAATTTCTGTAATTTTCCGGGATCTCTTTGTGGCCTTTAGGGAACGCACGCGTAGCCCCTTTTCTGTGAACACAAAGTTTAAGTTTGCTGCCGTCGATTAAATGCTGCTCAAACCTTGCAATATTATGGCTTACATCATACAGGACACTCATTCCTAATTTTTCCCAGGACAAACCAAGAACATTTTCGAAACTATTTCGGATGATGCTCGTTATTATCTGACGGTTGGCCCAAGCGTAGTTCGCAGCGGCTTTCATGGCTCCTATATACTGCTCCCCGAGACTGTCCCCGATATAAATTGAGGAGAGCTGCGGGTCCGGCAGGGTAAACGCTTTTTTCTCCCGCATTTTTTTCAGATAATCGTCACAGATCTGATAACCGAATCCCCTCGACCCTGTGTGTACAAAAATAAAAACCTGATCCTTGTTTATCCCGAAACCCAGGGCCGCGTCTTTTTGAAACAATTCCTTTACATAACAGATCTCTAAAAAATGATTGCCTGCTCCAAGAGTGCCTAGCTGCTCTCTCCCTCTTTCCCTTGCTCTTTGGGATACGGCCGTATAATCAGCATTTCGAAGCCTTCCGCTGTTTTCACAATTTTCGAGATCCGGCTTTACCCCCCTCCCATTTTCAACAGCCCAGGCCGCGCCAAGTTCTGCGACTTTCTTTTCATCCTTTTTCGAAAGCATCAGAGTTCCTTTGGAGCCCACCCCTGCCGGAACATTTCTATATATCTCAACCAAAAGTTCTTCTAACTTGGATTTAACTTCCTTCATTACGAGATTTGTTCTTATTGCCCTTACCCCGCAGTTTATATCGTACCCGACACCGCCGGGAGATATTACACCATTATTAACCTCGGTTGCCGCCACACCTCCAATCGGGAACCCGTACCCGTAATGTATGTCCGGCATAGCCGCAACAAAACCTTTTACACCCGGCAGGTACGCGACATTTTTCAACTGCCTTACCGCATCCAGAGTTTCCGCACTGGCTGCCATTGCGTCATCGATAAAAACGACGCCTTTTACCTTCATCCCCTCGTCTTTTGGGAGCTCGAAAACAGACTTGCCTATCTTTTTTAAAAGCGCTGCCATTAAAACTCCTGTTGTGTTCCTCTTTATCTCGATTGTGTTTATTGCTTGCAGGAAAAAATATAATGCAGGGTACCACCCTAATGTGGACAAGCCACATTCTTGATTTTAAATATGTTTCCTGCAAACTGAAGTTTGTGCCCAAAAAGCAAGAAAATTGTTTTTTAGGTATTATACAAGGGTAAGTATTTCCGGTTCTCCATCGTTTACTAAGATTGTATGCTCAAAATGCGCGGAAGGTTTGCCGTCCTTGGTCACAACTGTCCAGTTGTCCTTTTTAATCGATACTTCGAAACCGCTCATGTTGACCATAGGTTCGATCGCGAGAGTCATACCGGAAAGTAACCGAGGGCCCCGCCCCGGAGTTTTGTAATTCGGGATGGGGGGCTCTTCGTGCAGTTTTTTCCCTACACCATGCCCCACAAAGTCTCTCACAACCGAAAAGCCGCTGCTTTCTACAAGATCCTGAATTGTTTTTGATATATCTGCCACGTGGTTTCTATGAACCGCTTTTTGTATTCCCGCGTAGAGGGACTCTTGGGTCACCTTGAGAAGTTTTTTCGTCTCATCTGATATTTGTCCGATCGCAATAGTGGATGCAGCGTCCCCGAAATACCCCGCTTTTTTCACTCCCACATCAACACTGAGGATATCCCCCTCTTTAAGACGATACTTTCCCGGGATCCCGTGGATCACTTCCTCATTGACCGAGGTACAAATTGAGGCGGGAAAACCGTTGTAGTTTTTAAATGCCGGAATTGCCCCTTTTTTCATAATGAACTCTTCGGCTTTACCGTCAAGCCATACGGTACTTACCCCGGGTTTTGTTATTTCACTTAGATAAATAAGCAGCTCGCCTGCAATCCTGCAGGCCTGCTTTATATAAACAATTTCTGTGCTGTTTTTCAGTTCATGCATCCTGGGAAGGTACCTTTTTTTGTGCTTCCTCTTTTTCCTTTTTGATCACCTCCTCAAGTTGAGGACCTGCCTGATAAGATTCTTCGATTATATTACGTATCCCTTTCCTCTGTCCGCCGCTGATGGAAATTTCCCCTTCAACCACAACTCCATCTTCAATATTAACCTTGGGCGCCTTGATATTTCCTAAAACCCTGCCTGTCGATAGTAGAGATACTTCCTCATCTGCCTCGATATTACCGATAACAGTGCCCCCGACCGTTACTCTTTTCGCTGAAATGTCGGTTTTTACTTTCCCAGTCTCACCTACAATGAGATGCTCTTTTGTTCGGATGTCACCTTCAAACCTGCCGTCGATCTCGAGTGATCCGTTAATATAAAATTTACCCTCAAAAATTGAGCCATCCCCTATAACACTGTTCAATTGCGAATCATTTTTTGATGCCATTAAAAACCTCCCCGGCTTTATAAACATTCGGTAATATTTTAATAGTTATGAAATTAAATTAAAATTTTCTTTTTTACAATGTTTTCAATATACTTCCAATCCAGTTCATTTATCTCCTGGAATTTTACACCGTATTCAAAAACATCTTCCTCTATTCTGTAAATGACACCTCTTGCTTCAACCACCCGTTCCGGAAAGGAAATAGACATCTGAACAATTGTGTCGTTAATAATATATTGCTTCAGCTCCGGTTTTTCGAGTTTAAACAACAGCCCGCCCGCACTTATATTGACCACGGGGATTTCATAACCGGCGCCGCTGTCAAGATGGAAATAGTCATATTTCACAAGAGCCTCGACAAGGATGTCGGCATACCCTGCCGCTTTTAAAGCATAAACAGGTTTAATACTTCTGTGATAGTCGACGTCATTAATAAGCCTTATATATCCTGCGGTATCTCCTTCGATCATGAGAGGTATAAAACAGTCGGAAAAAATCCTCTGATTCCTCTTTTCCTGAAGAAGATCCAGAAGTTTCGACTCCGCTATATTGCGTGGGTCTCCCGTTTTAATCAGATAATCAAGAGCGCTTCCGAAAGTCAATATTTCCTCATCAAGAAACCTTCTTTCGACGATGCTGTCCTCAAAAGAATCATAAATTAGAAATATTTTTTTTGTTTTTTTTATCAATTGCTCCTCAAGTGTATATTTTTGATCCGGTTTAAAGACTTTCAGACTGAACTTCTGTGAATATTCAGATACAAGCTGTTTTATTCCACCAAGTATCTTATCGACCGCCGGTCTGGGTTTTTTAGCCTCCTGGTATATCACCCTCTCATCCAGCAAAGAAGACGTCTCAAAATCGTGTTTTACCGATTGTATCATAATCTTTACTTTCATAAACACTTTACCGAGAACATTGAACCTTGTGTACTTCCTTATAAGATTTTTATTTATTATTTCAGGAAAAATGAGGAGAATGTGGTTCTCATCGAGCTGGCTGGCATTTGTATTGAAGTAATGATAATTATTGTGAAACGTAAAGTTTGTTTTCAGGTCATAACCAATTTCACCGATAAAAGGAGACATAACTTTAAGGGTAATTGTTTCATCGGTAAAACTCTCAATTACACCCGGGTATTCGATCCCGTCTATCATGATGTTAAGAGGTTCTTTCATTTTCTTGAGCCTCTGAAAAATAAGGTTTTTTTCGAGATCACTTGTTACGACCATTTTTTTCGGCAGTTCACTCATCTGAAGGTTTCCTTTTTAGCTTTTTCTCTGATTCTTGCTTCAAGAATTTCCATATATATGTCCATGAGCTCCGGATCATATTTCTTACCCGACCCCTCCTTCATAATTTCAATCGCCTTTGCCGCGGTAAAAGGGTTTCTAAACGGTCTTTTTGAGATCAAGGCGTTATAATTGTCGACAATACATACCACTCTTGCCCAGAGAGGTATCTCTACACCTTTCAGCCTGTCAGGATACCCGGATCCGTCCCAGAATTCGTGGTGATGTTTAACAAGTTCAACACCTTCTTTGAATAGATGGAGTTTCTTTTCAACATACTCGGCACCCCTGAGAACATGGCTTTTGATCAGATCAAACTCCTCGGGTGTCAGTTTTTCTTTTTTATTAAATACCCGTTCGTTTATCCCTATTCTGCCGACATCAATAAGCATGGCGGACGCCCTGAGCTTTGTCAGATCCTCACTGGACAATCCAAGTTTTACACCTACCACCTCTACATCCTGTGCTACGTTAAGAAAATGACCGATTATGTAGGGTTCACGTTTTTCGACAACCCGGAGATACTTTCGCGCTATCATCTCCTTTATTTCAAATACCTCGATCTGCTGTTCCCTGCCTTTAACAGCAAGAGAAGTGAGATAGTCCGCTTCGACCAGATACTTTACTTCATCAAAGACTTCCTTCGTTACCAGGATCTGCCCTTTTGCAGCCTGCCCCTCGAGACGAGATGCTGTGTTCACAGCATCCCCTATAACAGTGTAGTCCATTCTGTCAACTGATCCCATATTTCCTGATATGACAAACCCGGTGTTGATCCCGATCCCTATTTCAACACGCTCCAGCCCCTCCTTGTCCCTCTTTGCATTTATAGCTTCTATGTACTCCTGCATTTCAACAGCAGAAAAAACAGCACGTTCGGTGTCGTTGTAGTGGGAGATCGGGGCGCCAAATACTGCCATGACACAATCACCCATGTACTTGTCAAGAGTACCCCCGTACTTAAAAACAACCCCGGTCAAACCTGAAAGATAGGTGTTCAGCAGGTCAACAACCTCTTCCGGCCTCATCTTTTCAGCCATTGTGGTAAATCCTCTTATATCAGCGAAAAGAACGGTTATTTTCCTTCGCTCGCCCCCGAGTTTTAATTTACCGGGATCAGAAAGGATCCCGTCAACAAGCTGATGATCGACATACCTTGAAAAGGCATACCTGAGGTTGGTTAATTTCGAGGCTTCGATCGCCATGACCATCTGCTGAGCGATACCGTGTATTGAATCGAACACTTTTTGCGTGTAGGGTTTAAGATTGATTCTTTCACCCAGAGCCAAAATACCGACAACCTCATTTTTCAATAATAAAGGGACCAGGGTTTGAGTTTCAAGCTCCGACAATATATCTTTTTCTTCGACGGACAGCACATCCATCAGTTCCGAAACAAATATGTGTTTTTTTTTCCGTCTCAACTCCTGTACAAATATCAATTTTTCTGCGATTGTGACCTTATCGATCAACTTTTTTTCCAGGCCGCGGGAAGCCACGATAGAATACTCGGTGTTATTTTCATTCATGGATAAAAAAATCACCGCTGTTTTGCTCAAAGCTCTTCCCATTACATTTAGTAAAAAGGTGCCGAAAAAATCCTCCTTGCCCAATGATGTCAGATCACTACCCATACCGGTCAGCTCTTTCAACTCAAACGCCTTTCTTCTGAGCTCCTTCCCCTCTTTTTTACTTGTCTTTTGAGTGTTGAGGATGCATGCCATTCTTAAAACTACCGTGCTGCAGACTGTAGAGAGAAAATCGATTTCCTCTTTATCGATCGCCCCCAGGATATCGCTTGCCCACAATATTGAAAAGTGGGTTATGGCTTGATCTCTTTTTTTTGGGATTATTAAAAAAGATGAGTTAAAATCAATGTTGTGTCCGCCGATTTTATCAACAAGGAACCTGACACCCCTTTGATCAATAACACTCCAGTCAAGTTTATTGACCTCCGCGACAAACTTGGGCTGGAGAAAGAACGGCAGTATTTTCTGTACAGTATCATCGAGAACCGCTGACTCGTATACTTTGTTTACATCCAGATCAATAAACGCGTACTGCACCTCATCACCAATCCCCTTTGAAATATGTTTCGAAACATAAGGCGGAATATCTTCAGGATCATTGATGCCGGATATCTCTCTTGCGACCCTTTCCACGATCGAAAGGTAGTTCGCTTGCTTTGTGTCCATTTGATTGATACCCTTTGATAAATCCCCTTCAGAACATACTATCCGGTTGATATTTATACAATTTATCGCTAAATATGCAATATTGGTATAACTTATTGTTGCCTGTAAATATATTTGACGCAGAAATTGCAGATCAAATTGCAGATCAAATTGCAGATCAATATGAGGCAAAACCAATAGAAAATGCGCGCATTTACGCATATATGGAACATTTATTGTCAGGATCAAAAGAATAACAACTATTTCTTATTTTTAATAGCAAGTTCAAAACGTTTCTGCCTGTCTAAAAGGTCCATTTCTTTTAATTCTTTTTTTACCGCTCCACCGCCGACTCTAAGACCGCCATACTGTGGTTCCTTGAGGGCTTTTATGATCTCTTTCAGATCGTAATAAGGATTGTCAACTATAACAGTGATTATTCTTTTCCCCAGGTCGCTTGATGCCGCTGAATCGGTCTCTGCTTCCGGTTTTCCCGCTTCAGGTGACGGCGAAGGTTCTTTTTTAATCTCCGGGGCAGACTGTGGCGCAGATGTTGGTCCTTTTGCTGTTTCCCGCGCCGTGACCTGAGGTTTCACGGGCCCCCGGCTTTCTTTTTGGCCCCCCTTCCCTGACAAACTGAGAATAGCATCTTCAATTGATTCGAAAGATTTTAAGATAGAAGAAAATTCCATCAGCTCATAGACATCAAATACATCAGATGACATGTTGACAAGCACAAGATCACCGTTGTTTTCCCGTATTTCCCTTATCTCACTGACAAAAACCCCCCACCCCGCACTGCTCACATAATCTATATTTTCCAAATTTACAATTATTCTGTATTTATTGAGCGCTAACTGCTCCTCCAGCCTTTTCTCCAGATCAGGTGCAGTTGTTGTATCAATAAACCCGCGCGCAGAGATTATCGCAATCTCTTCATCTTTTCCTGTATATGTAACGTCTACCTGAATGTCTGCCATTCAAACCACCTCCGCTTTATACATTATAATTATTACTCACTCTAAAAATAAATTCAACTGAAAAACAAAAAAAAAATCACA
Organism: Spirochaetota bacterium; assembly: GCA_011049595.1. Lineage (GTDB taxonomy): Bacteria > Spirochaetota > B62-G9 > B62-G9 > DRHN01 > DRHN01. The sequence continues at coordinate 21,689 of DRHN01000500.1, forward strand.
AAATTTATTCCTTATAATTAGTTCTTGGCACCACGCCGAATAAAACACGGAGTAGCCGTGCATGCCCGGCTTAATTAGTATTTTCACTTTAACCAAGTATTCTTAAGATTAGTCGCAGTGAAACGGCTCAATATTATTAATTAAGGTAATATAAACACTCCTCTATCATTTGTATACAGCCCAGGAGGGCATCTTTCTTTTGGCGAAGGCCACTCTCTTTCCCTTCGTGTCAAGCTTCATTCTGATGAGCTCCCGCCGTACGATACTCTCCTTTATTTTATGGCTGCCATATTCCCCGGTGCCCAATAATTTTGAGATCTTTCCGACGCCATAGTCCGGAAAGAAACGCACAATCTGAACGAGCGCTTTTATCTGGTCATCCGTCGCATGAGTGAGTTCGATCTTTTCCTCTTTTTCACCCGAATCAACTCTTAACCCCTCATCACCATCTCTTTCCCGCATCTCTTTCAGCACAAGATACTCTTCGTTGGATATACCTGTCTTCTCGAGCGCTTCCTCCAGAGGATCACCTTCTTCAAGATATTGAAACAGACTGAGCTTTTTTGAATATTTGATCTCGGCAAGACTCATCTCGAGTTTCAGCACAACAAAAGTAATGTCATCGGTTTGAGGGTACCCCTTGGTAAAAGTCGCGATTTCTTCGTTCAATCTCAATTTGAAGTCCGAAGCAGGCAGATGATTATACTTCTTGATAAACTCTATGAGCCTTTTTTCCCCGTACTGCTCTCTTTTTTCATTCATAGCTTCAGTTATACCATCAGTATAAATAAAAAGAATGTCACCCTTTTTTAATTTGAGCTTCTCGCTTGTTATCCTCTTGTTAAACTCCTCCGGGTCACCCAGGTCAATACCAACTGCTATCCCTCCCGGGTTTAAAAAACTCACTGATTTTGTCTCGTCCCTGTAAAGGATCATCGGGTTGTGACCCGCGCTTGCAAAATTCACTGACCTCTTTTTTGAATCCAGAATAACATAGAACATCGTGATATACATTCCCTTTCTAATATCGCCGATAGCAACCCTGTTCACCTTGTCCAGTACGTAGCTTGCCCTTTTGTTTCCCCTGGCCTCGAGCCTCATCGCAGTCCTGATCATTGTCATGACCATTGAGCTGCCGATACCTTTACCGGAAACATCAGCGACTACTATCCCAATGGAGTTTTCATCCACTTCAAAAAAATCGTAATAATCCCCTCCTACCTCCAGAGCTGCCCTGTAGGCAGCGTCAATCTCAAACCCCTCGAGCTTGGGTACTTCTTTTGGTAAAAGTGCGTTCTGGATTTCCTGCGCTAGCTGCAGCTCTCTCCTCAATCTTGTCTGGTCGGTCAGCTGTCCCTGGGTGATTCTTAAATTCCTCATGATCTCATTAAAAGCTTCACCAATTCTGCTGACTTCGGGGTTCCCGGCCTTCAATTTTAATTCCCGGGCCTGTCCCGTCATGCTTACCCTTGAGATTTCATCAGCAAGCTTACGGATCGGCACAATGAATGTCGAACCGATCACAAACACGCCGATTATGGTTGTGCTCCAGAAAAATATTGCGATGAAAGCAACACGCAGGCGCTGGGTCACCATATCGCTCACCTCGATAAATTTATCTTCCGGGATGCCCAGATGCACTTCCCCGAGCTTTAAATCTTTGTATTTTACGACAGCGACAAAATCATTGTATGTCTTTCTGTCCCTCCCAGTGTAGGTGAATACAACTACCGGCTCTTTTGCACTTAAGGGTCTTACCCCGGGCGGTCTGTTATAAGTGCTGAAGATCTGTTTTACATCGGTATGAGCAACGATACGTTCATTAGAGTCTGTTATTATTACATATTCAAGCGGCGCTTCGCTCTGTTTTATCGAAGAAACAAGATTTGCGAGTGCCAGATCATCACCCTTCAGGATAATGTCCAGTGATGTTGCCGCGACCTGACCGGTTACCGACTTATATCTGTCGATAAATTTGTCCCTGATGGTCCTGACCTGGTACCTGGTCCCGAAATTATACAGGACAACTACCAGGAATGTTATCAGCGCAACCGCATAAAGCGCAAACCTTACCCTGATCGAGACCCTTTGTTTCAAACCCCCCAGCATACCAGGTGCACCAAGGGTCTCCAGGTAAACTTTCATGGAAAGTATATTTGTTCCTTCAACCCGGCTGTATTCAACTTCATCGATCAGTTTTTTGATAAGCCAGATCCCGAGCCCGCCTTTTCTTCTTGTTTCAACGTACTTGTAAAGATCAGGTTCAAGGACCGAGTGCCAGTCGAATGCGACGCCCTGATCTTTTATTTTAATCACTACCGAATCCTCCTGCCGGATCATCTCTACCTGGAAACCGCCTTTTTTACCTTCATACGCGTGTCTGATAATGTTCGACACAGCTTCATCAACACCGAGTTTCACTTCACTTACCTGTTTTAGCGTAAGGCGCATTTTTCGTCCGTATTTTATGACAAAGTTACGGACCCTGAGCAGATTTTTACCTTCGGCGCTGAGACTTAATTTTTTTGATTTTCCAGTCTTCATCGTTTTTGTCAGAGAAACTTAAAAAATTCACTCTAATCTATTTTGGATCAGGAGTAAAAAAAAAGTGTTCGCGCTACTATTATCGACCGTTCACATACCCGATTTGACTTATTAGTTGCCCGCGCTGACTTCCCAAACCTTGTTCACGCCAGGCTGCTCAAAGCCGAAATCTGCCTCCGAACAAGCGGCTTACACGTTGACACAGCACTGTATCAGTTTACTTACAAAATGAATAACTGTAACAAAATAATCAACCAAAAATGATCAATCTAAAACTCTCAGATTTAAAAACGAAAACTCATTATTCTTATCCAGTCTGAGAGATTCCTTGTACGCCTTCGCAGCTTCCCTGGAATTTCCAGAATAATGCTGAGCCACGCCTAAAATCGTGTATAGATCAGAAAGTGCAGAAAAGTCCAGCTTAATATCACTTTCGAGGCATTTTTGTACGGTCCGGATGGCACTCTCATATCTTCCAGCCTCGATATATTTCAGCGACAGGTTGAAATAAGCTTCATATCTGTATGGAAAATCACGGACCAATTCATGGTACAGATCAAAAGCCTTTTGATCGTTTTCTACTTCCGCCTGGAACAGGGACAGCCTGTAGTACTGTCCGGTGTGGTCCACAATATTTTTAGCATTAACCAAAAAATCTCTTGTTTTATCAGTATGCCCAGTTTTCATGTAGATCTCTGCGATCTCCATATAGGGTATGTAATTTCCGGGTTCTAAAGACAGCATCCTGTGATAGAGCTGAAGGGCGTTGTTGTTCAGCTCATTTTCCTGATACAGCTCAGCGGCCATTGAAAGATAGCGCAGATCCTCCCCGGCTAATAGAACCGCTTTTTCAACCAGCTCGCGTCCCTCGGGCTTCCGTTCAATATTGAAGTAAACATCAGCAAGACATATATAAGGCATAGGTCCGTCAGGGGCGCTGCTTATGAGTTCCTCACTTAAATCGACTGCTTCACTGTATCTTTTTTCTTTTATATAAATATTTACAAGATTCCTGAAAGCACCTTCATTCTCCGGGTTCTGCAGAGCTTTTATATAATATTTTTCCGCTTCCCGCAGCTCACCCAGTTTTATGTATATATCACCGATAATGTGCGCGATAGAAGTGTCACCTGTACGCTCGAACATGTCAAGATAAAGATCAAGCGCTTCAGCTAGATTTTCACTTTTAAACAGAGCCATTCCAAGCAGAGTATCAACATCCTCCTCCTTCAGCGTTCTGTCCACGGATCTCAACAGATCGACAGATTCCCGGTACTTCTTCTGTTTCATGAGAAGAAGAGCAAGATTGTACCTTAGAACGGGGTTCGATGGGAATACATTCAGGGCAGCTCTCAGGTACCTGACAGCCCTGATTGGGTCACTTTCCCCTAAAATACTGCTTAGTGTGAAATAGCTTACCCCTTTCAGGCTCTCCTCTGAATCGGGATCCTCAATTACTCTGCTCAGCAAATTAGCCGCATCCTCCGGTCTGTCGAGATTTAAATATGCTGCAGCTGCATTGATCCTGAACACCCCGTCCACATTTTCATGACCTTCATATATCGATAATGCCTTTTCATATTTTCGGGCCGCGTAATAGATATTCCCGAGAAGCAGAAGATTCGGCGCGTATTCTTTCTGCAGCTTATAAATCTTCAACACATTTTCCAGGGTCAATTCGGGATCACCCATTTTCATATAAGACTGCGCGCTGTTGAACAGAGCGAATACATTTTTTTTATCATAGGAAAGAGACTCTTGAAAATACTCAATGGCGCCGCTGTAATTACCCCCTTTATACTCTATATTCCCCAGATAGAGAAAAGCTATGCTGTCCATTTTTTTCCGGTTCGAGCCAACGGAGGCCCTTTTCAGCAGGATCCGGGCTCTTTCGTAATTTTCTAACCTGTAATGATTTATACCCTCGATGAGATCTCTGTTAAGATAGTCGATACTATCGTCTCGAAAACCCTCCCTTTTATTTATCGCGAAATACACCAGAATACTGATTACCAACGGCAGTACGACGCCAGTGTACAGAAGGATCTTCCCGTGTTTTAAATAAAAGTCTTTTGCCGCAGTTAATAAATTCTTGAAATAGGGAAGGTGTTGTTCCTTTTTATCCATGATGTTTCAATTTCAGGTATGGTTTTTGTAATATTACACAAGGGGCGTGCACATGTTTAAGGCCCGGATACAAACTGCTGATTGCTGTCCTTGCTTTTACGGATCCCGTCCAGCACTCCATTAACAAATCGATATGAATCATCAGTTCCGAACATCTTTGCGAGATCAATTGCCTCATTTATCACAACGGTATCGGGAACATCTTTCTGAAAAAACAGTGAATATGTCGAAAATCTGAGAATTGCCCTATCAACATATGACAGCCGATCCAAATCCCAGTGCTCAAGCTGAGTCACGATTTTCTTGTCGATCAACGCGGTTTTCCCCATGGTCCCTATAATTAATCCCCGCGCAAAATCCAGCGCGGGCGGGTTGACTTCTTTATCCAGCCAGTCGAAAGTTAAAACATCTTCAATTGTCTTATTACCAATGTCTATCTGATACAGGGCTTGAAGCGCAATTATCCGCGCACTTCTTCGCGAACCCAATTTTTACTCCATTTCGATCATATACTGGATTGAGACAACCTGTTTTTTTTCAACCAGCCATTCCCTGAATATTTTTTCTCCATTTTCCTTCTGTAAGTAACTGGTTATGCTTCCATAGGCTTCCTCATAAGAAAGAACTTTTTCTCCCTGCTTATTTTCTATTTTGTATATGTAATACCCACCCATGCTCATCATCGGTGAAGCTACATCGCCCATATCAAGAGAAAAAATCAAGGCGGCCCCCTCGGGACTCAATATTGTCAAAAGCTGTTCTTTTGTAAAAGAACCCTGAAAACCCCCTTTATCTGCACTTTCCGGTGTATCTGAATAAGTTCTGATCAATTCCCGGAAATCTGCACCCTGTGATGCCTGTTCATAGATCGCCGTCGCATGACTTTTTATTTCTTTTGCCTCTTTGTAAGACACGTCCCCGGGAACAGGGATAAAAATACGAGAAAGCTCGACAATTCCCGGGGTTGTAAACAATTTTTTATTTTCAGGAACATCATAAAAAATTTTCACTTCTTCATCTGTAACAATATTGACCCTCTGGGAAATAATCTGACTGATCAATCTCATCCTCAGCACATCGTTTCGATAATTTTCCTTTAAAACCTCCAAAGAAAGATTCTCGTTTTCAAGCTCCTTAACAAACTCCTCTCTTGTCAAATTATTTTGAGTTATCATATTATCCACAATACCATCAAGCTCTTCCTCGGTTACGACGATCCCTTTTTTTTCAGACTCCATTTTTATCAGGAGGTTATCAATTAGAGCATTCATAACACTTTTTTTTTCGGGGACCGGAGTACCGGTAAACAGAGACCTTAGCTTTTCCTGCTCATACGCGGTTTCAAAATCCTGGATGGTAATTATTGAACTGCCCACCTTGCATGCGATCCCGTTTATAATTTCAGAGTAAACCGGGTTTAGGACTAATAGGAACAGGGATAATAATAAAATCACCTTTCTCATAAAAACCAGCCTCACTCGCATTTAATCATCAAAGATTAACATAACAGAAATTTCATCATAAAGAAAGAAAAACTGATTTGCCTGTTATACGAATTCGAAGGAGCCTGGTGCGTTGGGGGACAAATAAGACAAGCTGTCTATACGGGTTTTTATTCAATTTTCCTTGACAAAAACACATTTATAGATTATTTATGTCGAATCATGCCCGGTACGGGCACCCGGAACTGATCATTATTTCCCGGACAATTAAATTGAGGATACAGTATGAATAAAGCTCATCATCTTTTCACTTCAGAATCTGTAACAGAGGGCCATCCTGATAAAGTGGCGGACCAGATCTCCGATGCTATACTGGACAGTGTCATAGAGCAGGACCCGGCCGGCCGTGTCGCATTAGAAACACTTGTCACCACTGGCCTCGCGTTTGTCGCCGGAGAAATGACGACCAAAGCTTATGTGGATATTCCGAAAGTGATCAGGGGAACGATCAAGGCAATAGGCTACACAGAGCCGGATCTTGCCTTTGACTGGGAGACCTGTGCTGTTATTTCGAGTATCGACGAACAATCGCAGGATATTGCCCAGGGGGTCCTCGGGACAGGGCTTCACCACGAAAAAGGCGCGGGCGACCAGGGAATGATGTTCGGCTACGCTGTCGACCAGACTGATGAGCTGATGCCTCTTCCGATAATGCTCGCCCATAAAATTCTGCTCAGACTCTCGGAACTTCGCAAATCCGGAAAGATAACATACCTTAAACCTGACGGAAAATCGCAGGTGACTGTTGAATATGACGAAGGCAAACCTTTGAGAGTCGACACTGTCGTTGTTTCAACACAGCACTCGGCGGAAGTGTCCCACGATGAAATAAGAGAAGATATGATCACACAAGTTATCAACCCGATTCTCCCGGAAAAACTGGTCGATGAAAAAAATATTACCTACCACATAAACCCCACAGGAAGGTTTGTGGTCGGCGGGCCTCATGGTGATTCGGGTGTTACAGGAAGAAAAATCATGGTCGACTCCTACGGCGGTTTCGGCAGTCACGGAGGAGGGTGTTTCTCAGGTAAAGACCCGACAAAAGTCGACCGCAGCGGCGCCTACATTGCACGGTATATTGCCAAGAATATAGTAGCGAGCGGCCTTGCCACTGAGGCTGAACTGCAGATAGCTTACGCAATCGGTGTTGCCCAGCCTGTTTCAGTGAGCATCGACACGCACGGTACCGGCCAGGTGGATGAAGAGGGAATAGTCCGGGCCATAAACAAAGTTTTCGACCTCACACCCCAGGGAATCATTGAAACCCTGGATTTGAGAAAACCCATCTATAAAAAGACCGCCTCTTATGGACATTTTGGAAGAAATGAGTTCAGCTGGGAAAAAACCGATAAGATAGAAGATCTAAAAAGGGCAGTAAAATAATCCTTCAATTACCCTGCACTTGACGGTTTAATTAATAGGACCGCCTGTACTTTATTATTCGCCATGAAAAAATTGGTTCTTTTTTTTATTGACGGCCTGGGGCTCGGTCCTGACAATCCCGATTGCAACCCTTTGAGATCACTTTTTGCCAGGTTAATGTCAGGCAGAAAACTGGTAGACACGGAAGGACCTCTGTTTTTCCCCAACGGAGTGCTGATCCCGACAGACCCGACCATGGGTGTTCCCGGCACCCCCCAGTCCGCCACCGGTCAGACATCGTTATTCACCGGGGTGAACGCTCAGAAACAGATCGGCCTGCACCTGCCGGCTTTTCCAAACAATGAACTGAAAATGCTGATCGAAAAGTACAGCCTCATGAAAATGCTGAGGCAGGGAGGAATTAAATCCACATCGGCCAATCTTTATTCTCAGGAATTCTTCACAAAAAGAAAACACCACAGGAGGAACCTTTTTCCAGCGTCCACACTGACAATAAAAGCATCGGGGAGCAGGTTCAGGTTCAGGGATGATTACCTTGCCGGGCAGGCAGTTTTCGCTGACATAACCAACGAGTTGATCCGGAAAAGGGGATACAAGATCGATCTCATAAAACCCGAGCAGGCGGGACGGAATATGCTCAATATCCTGACAGCTCACCAGTTTGTTTTTTTTGAATACTTTATGACCGATCTGTACGGGCACAGCCAGAATAGAACGGAGCTAAAAAAATGCAAAGATATCCTGGACCGCTTTACCCAGACCCTGTGGAACGGTATCGATAATAAGAGCACCGGAATACTTGTTGTAAGTGACCATGGTAACGCGGAAGATATTTCTATTATAAATCACACAACCAATAAGATTCCTACCCTGCTTTTTACATGCAACAGAGAAGCTCAAAAGCTTTTCGCACGGAGAATCAAAAACCTGACGGATATTTACCACACTGTTCTGGAATACTTCGACGTCTCTTCGACAGCGCACTGAAAACTTATTTTGAACCGCTTTTTTGTGTGTTTTTTGTTTAAAACTATTTGACTGGGGGCTTATTCAAATACCTGCTTTACCTGAAGAACCGTAGACCTTCATCTTGTACCTGACCAGCTCTTTCATGGATATTTCCCCGCCTGCAAGAATGTCCTCTTTCAGTCCTGACCCGATACGGTATTTTGGTGATATGTTTTGCGAGCCGGATTTTTGTACACTGTCCATGCCATCGAGGAACGCCTGATTCAAAGCAGTGCCAAGGTTCATTTTACACAACCCGCGTTTTATCAACTCATTTATATCTTCGTCAGCTATGCCGCTCCCCCCGTGAAGTGTTAAAGGGATATCCACAACGCGGTGTATACGCTCAAAAAGCTCAAAATCCAGAGAAACCTTTCCATCCATCAACACTTCCACATTCCCGATGGAGACACCAAGAAGATCTATACCTGTCGCTTCTACAAACCGCTTCGCACTTTCAGGGTCAGTTAGAGAATGCGAACCGGTGCGCTGTCTCAGGTCATACTGGTCGGCGGTCGGGAGCTGTCCGAAATTAGCCTCAACGGAAACACCCTTGAGGTGGGCTTTCGCCACCAGCCTGCCGAACATGGCTATATTCTTGTCTATATCTTCGGATTCAGGTTCAAACATAACAGCGTTAAACCCCAGGTCTATCCCCTGCAAAGCATGCGCAAGCACCGGCACTTCATTTAAAATAAAGGATACCGGAACCGGGGTAATTTCTGCGGCTATTTTCCCGATTGCCGCGTAATACAATAGGTTGTCCGGTTTCAATACCCTGTCGGCATTTTTCAGGACCCCGCCGTTAAACCCTATTATCACAGGTGAGCTTTCTTCCTCAGCCGCACTTACAACAGCTTTTAGAGACTGCAGGTCCCAGGATTCAAAATACCCTACGGCATACTTTCCTTCACGTGCTTTGAGCATCAAATCTGTCATTGCCACAAGTCCCATTTTACCCCCGCTGTTAATCTGTAAGATATTCAAGTCTCATTTTTAAAATCCTTGCTACTTTTTCTATTTCACTGCTTATCTCAGCCTGAACCAGAGCAAAATGATGGCACACGCCCGCTTGAGCAATTCGGTTAAAATAGTGGTCCAGGGAAACATTCGGCTTAAACACGGTATGCTCATAGTGGATTTCAAAGGGAGGCAGGTCCACCGATTCACCGCGCGCCAGCCTCATCTCATACCCGGATTCCGCCCTGAATAAGGTAAGCAGGTTGACCGGACCGGGGTTTGTAATAAATTCGGGCAAAACTCCGTGATAAGGTGCCCCGGGGGTTTTGCCGAAATTGACATATTGGGTGCTTCTGAGCTTCGGGCGTGTCCCTTTCCTGGCCATGCTGAATCCCGCAGACCCCCCTTCATGACCGCCGAGAACCCAGTTCTTTTTTTCATCAAACATCAAATGCTCCCAGAAATGGACCGGTTTTCCGCAGAGCTCGTTTATTATCAATGCTGACACAGCTACCGACAGATCGCCCTCGGTGGTGACTATTATTCCTTTGTCGATAAGCCTTGCCATCCCCACACAGGGAATCATTCCGCACATAGGTATCATGCCCGGGCCGGTGTCGATCATAATAGCGTCCAGACCGGCTTCGGTCACCAGCTTCTCTAAAGCGATCGCCTGTTTTGCCGCAAGGGAGATCTCCTCGGGCGGCGGCTCTATTACATCGCACATCTCATAAAGCTCTTCGGTCAGATTTATTGTTTCCGGACCGGGCACCTCCCCCATCCTGTCCAGAAGCTCCTTTATGTAATGATAACTCAATTTTATCCCGGTCTGACCAATCATGCGGGACTCGTCAGGGTATGTATCATACATCGGCACAACAGCGCTGCGGTGAGGCAGAAAACCGACCTTTTTGCTTTTAAGGTTTTTTACGCATTTTGCCGCTTTCGCGTAGCTGACAATTTCAGATAAAGCGCGGGGATTATCAATATGCCCGAACACAAACCCATGATCGTAATCCGGCCACAGCCTTTTAAGGCTGCTGGGAAGCTGGGCCGCGCTGTTGACCCCCCATGTAGTCCCCGCATCGGTCAAAGAAAAACTGTCCGGGATGCCCGCTCGGCCCTGGGACAAAAACAGCACGCTAAAAATCCCTTTCAGCTCTCCTATCAGTGCTACGCTCATGGCATCATCAATATAAGAAGCGTGATACATCAGCACAATGTCAACATCATTTTCCAAAAAGATCTTTCCGGCCTTTTTAGCGTCAGATTCATTCCCGACCAGAAACGGATAAATTACTTCACAATCAATCTCAAGAGAGTTTTTTAATTTTAATATGTCCTTCTCAAGAGCGCCGGGCAATCCATCCATGCCGCATTCTGTCCAGTATTGCTCGATACCCCCGGCGAACAGCCCTATTTTAGGTCTTCGGGTTTCAGTCATATTTCCTCCTAATTTTGGTACCAGGATATTAAGAAATAAAAAGTTTGGTCAATATTGTCGATAATAATATGATGAGAAAAGAAATTAAAAAAAAGCTGCTTCTCACTTTTTCATATATTGCCCTTTTTAGCCTTTTTGTTATTTCATTTCCCGAATACAATGCTGTTTTTTCTAACGACGACCCGAAAAAGCCCCATGTTTCATTGCTGTCAGTTAAATACGGGGCAGGCATTGTTACAATATACTTTGAACCCCTGCTAAACGTAAACCTACGCTACAGAATTTATAGATCGCAATCATTGATAAAAGACGATGCCAGCCTCAATGAGGCAACTTTAGTTTCCGAGATATCTAAATACGAGCTGCCTTTTAACGATACCCCCGGGACCGACGGTAAATATAATTATTTGATCACTATAGTGGAAAAAGAAATCGAGCACATCGTTTTTATTCCATTTCAAAATATGAACATCAATCCAATTGATTATTCACCGTTCCCGCAGATGGTTGAGAGTATAGAAATAAAGCCTGGATCTGAAGAAAGCGTGGAAATATCTTTCAAGCCTGTAAATCCGGACTCCACTTATTTTCTTTACAGGAGCAACGAGATAATCGATGAAATTACGCAGCATGACTTCAATGAAACGACCAAACATGAGCTGATCGGAACGACAAAAGGTGAGGACGCCCATTTTACAATTACATTAGAGGAAAACATTCCCTACTTCTTCGCGATAACCGTAAAAAACCGAAAGGATGTTTTAAATGAAATTGTTTTTCCAGGCAGGAATATGACCGATGGGCCATATATTTTCGAAAAAAAAGCTAAAACGACAGCCGAAGTAATAATGGTGACCAATCAAAAGCTGATTGATGATAACCTGAAAGACAACTTCTACCGGGCGGATTACTTAAAAACTCTTGATGGGTTTATTCCGATTTTGAAAAAAGAAAACCTTACCGCAGCAGAAAAAGCGGTCATTCATTTTTACATGGGACAGAGCCACTACTATCTCGGTAATTATAAAGAAGCAATAAAATACTTCATCCTTAGTAAAGAAGCAACCAAGTACAAAAACATGTCAGAAATCTGGATCGACAGGAGCCTCGCAAAAACAAGGGGCTGAATAAATTTCTCCCGCAGGAAAACCCTGCCCGATTTGTGGAAACGCCTTAAATAAAGATGTTGGTATCGGCTGTGCTGTACAGCACCATACTTTTTTTGATATAGCCGAAACGTTTTGACTTAAGCTCGATGGGGAGATAAAAATACCTGTTCTCTTCGTCATATTTTACCGTTTTCATCTTAATAAGGTCACCCTCGGTAATACCGACGTTATTCGCGACCGAGCCGGCAATGATCCTGGAAACCAGGTATGATTTTTTCCTTGGCGGGTCCATCCTTGTGACAACAATACCGAAAAGAGGAGTTATTATATTCTCATGGGCATCGTGGTTGTAGATATAGATCGAAGGCGTTGCCGGGCGTTTTTTCAAAAGAATACTTTTACTCTCAATTTTATCGTCTTTTCTCACGGTCAAATTGACTATTATCGGGCTGCTGAAATAGGACAATAGAGCCTGAATATCATTTATCTCGTGAACCGTTTTTTGATTCACAGCCTGTATCACATCCCCTTTTGAAAGTCTGGAGGGCCAGCCGGGGCCTTCGGGTACAACATAGTCTATAATCAGATCCTCCCCCTGTTTTTCAACGGCAAGACCGGCCCAGCTTCTCTCGACCTCGCCTCCCTGGTACAGCCTGAATAATTGTGAAAGCAGAAGATTTGAAGGTATCGCAAAATTCAGGTTCTCAAAACTTACAAGCCCTGCAAACGCGATACCGACAAGATAGCCATTATCGTTTATCAGCGCGCCCCCGCTGTTCCCCGGGTTCAATGCCGCGTCTATTTGTATTATATTACCTATCTGAAGAAAAGGCCTGTCAAGAGAACTCACAACCCCTGAGGTCACCGTATTTGTAAGCCCTACAGGATTTCCTATCGCCAGCACTTTTTCACCCTGCCGGATCGCGCTGGAATCACCAAACCGGATAAAGCTCTCCATTTTATTTTCAATTTTTATAAGTGCGAGATCATATATAGGGTCATACCCAACTATCCTGGCGGTAAAACGCACATTATCATCTTTACCGGGGATGACAAAAATTTTTGAATACCCTTCATACTTCGGATCCACACTGGATTCAATTATGTGATAATTGGTAATAATATATCCATTTCCATCGATCACAATACCGGTACCTAAAACCTGGTCCGGGCGACCGATCCTGTTCACTGTCTTTATCCCTTTATCGACAATGATTTTTACACTGCTTTTAATGGTGTTTTCAATAGCAGTTTCATAAATGCCTTTTTCCTGTTCCATCTTATTTATCAATCCAGATACTTGCAAATTCAGCTCATCGATTTCTTCGTCATACCCGGATAGATCTTTTTTTTTGACAATCTCCGAAAAGGAAGCTGCATACTTTGACGCGAGCAGAGGGTTGTTTCGCTCGATAAATATTTCGGCAAGCAGTTTATATGGCAATGGATCATAATAAAAAAAATTGGATAAATAAATGAGCCATGACGCTTTCTCGAGATCACCCTTGTCGCTCAGCTCAGTGCTGATAAAATCCTGCAGGTTATCATTTAACTCTTCTTTGAATTCCGCAACCTGATCATCAGGGACCACACCATCCACAAGGTTGACATAGGAATAGATAGCCGTGATCATCCAGAGTTTGTCATTTGCGTCCCTTTTTTCATCAATTTTTACACGAAGGAGATCTGTGAGTTCGCGGAGCATCTCATCCTTTTTTTCGCCGTCACAACAGGCTGAGAACTCTATAAAACTTATACTCGCATCATAAAAATTATTCTCTCCAATATGAGCATCAAACTCCTGGGCGATTTTCCTATCCAGATTTATTACTTCCGCACTCTCTTCCACAGGCGGAGAAACACAACCGGAGAGAAGCATCATAAAACCCATGATGATGATTAAGGCAGTAACATTTTTTAACTTCATATTTCTATCATAATATAATCATCGTGAAAATTCAATACATACAGGTTGCCAAAATTCAAAAATACAAAAGGCTTGACTACTTTTTAACACGGCATTATAGTGAGCATACACTATAAGTTTCATGCTTCGAATGGAACCGGAAGAGAGAAAACCGCCCCTTCCCCGAAGTTGAAGCATCCTCCCCGTCTGAAGTGTTTACAGCTATTTTTGAGAAATGGGGATTACACATTCAGTGGAGGCAATAATGAAAAAGATCAATATCGTGCTCGCCGGCCACACCTCGGTGGGAAAAACTTCTTTTATCGATACGATCCTGTTCAATATCGGTGCTGCCGATACAATTGGAAAAGTGGATGAAGGTAGATCCCTGAGCGATTACGATGAAGAAGAGATCAAGAGAAAAATATCCATAAAATCTACGGTTTTCAGCTCGACTTATAACGACGTGATATTCAATATAATGGACACCCCGGGGTCATCCGATTTTTCAGGAGAAATCGTCTCCTGCCTCTATGGAGCGGATTCAATACTTCTTATCATAGACGCGGTCAGCGGGGTAGAAATCGAAACCAGCAAAATCTGGAACCGTGCCCAAAAACTGGGAATGCCGGTCCTGATTTTTATTAACAAAATGGATAAAGAGCATGCCGATTACCGGGAAACGCTCGTTAACATAAAGGAAAATTTAAACGCTAATTTAGTTCCCCTGCAGATACCCGTTGGGAAGGAGGCGAATTTCAAGGGTGTTGTCGATCTTATACGGATGAAATCCTACATCTATACAGCAGAAGAAAAAAAAGGCAAGGAGCAGGAGATCCCTGAAGATCTAAAAAATGAAGCCCAGGAGATGAGAAATAATATTATTGAAACAGCCGCGGAATCAACCGACGAGCTTACGGAAAAATATCTTGAGGGGGAAAGCCTGTCGGCCCAAGAGATAAGCACCGGCCTAATGGACATGATCGGCAGTAGGGCGTGTGTCCCTGTAACATACGGGTCTTGCCGGATGAACAGGGGGCTTACCGAAGCACTCGATCTTATATCCCAAATGGCCCCTTCCTCGTATTTTAGAGGCAGCTTCAAAGCATTGGACGCAAATGACACAAAAAAAGAAATTGAAGTTGAATACAGCAAAGACTCGAATTTCACGGGGGTTGTTTTTAAAACAGTAATAGACCAGTTCTCAGGCAAGATATCCTTTCTAAGGGTCCTGTCCGGAACAATACAATCCGACAGCGATATACTCAATACCACCAAAGACCGAAAGGAGAGGCTCTCCAAAATAGGGCAGTCCTTTGGAAAAAACCAGAAACCCTTCGGCCGTGACGCAGAAGAGGGGGACATTGTGGTATTTACCAAGCTTCCCTACGCCGAAACCGGGGACACGCTTTCCTCGCTATCAAGCCCTGTGCTGTTACCTGAAATGCAGCTGCCTTCCCCGGTCCACAGTGTTGCTATAAAAACTGTCAACAAAAAAGAAGAGGATAAATTGGGCAGTCTTCTTCAGAAGGTTTCTGAAGAGGACATTTCATTTAAAATCGAGTACAACAAGGAGACTGCGCAAACCGTTATTTCCGGGATGGGTGAGCAGCAGCTGAACATCATTCTTTCCAGGATCAAGGAAAAAAACAAAATAGAATTTGTGACCTCAACACCCCTGGTTGCGTACAGGGAAACCATACAGACGTCCGGGAAAGGGGATTATAAACATAAAAAACAGTCGGGGGGCCACGGCCAGTACGGCCAGGTTTTCCTTGAACTGGAACCTCTTCCCAAAGGAGGCGGGTTCGAGTTTGCGGATAAAATCACCCAGGGTGCTATACCAAAGGGATATATTCCGGGAGTAGAAAAGGGAGTAAAAGAAGCGATGAAGGAAGGGATCATCGCGGGATACCCGGTTGTCGATGTTAAAACATCACTTGTGTTCGGGTCCTTTCACGAAGTGGATTCCTCAGAGCTCGCTTTCAAAATCGCGGGGAGACATGCTTTCAAGATCGCCATGGAGCAGTCGAAACCTGTTCTTCTTGAACCGGTCATGAACCTGAACGTATACGTGGATGATAAATACACCGGCGACATCATGAGTGACCTTAATTCAAAAAGGGGAAGGGTCCTGGGAATGGATAACATCGGGAGCAGTTTGCAGCTGATCAAAGCAAAAGTACCGAAGGCTTCGCTGTTGAAATATTCGATAGAGTTGAGGTCGATAACCTCAGGAACAGGTTCTTTTGAGATGGATTTTACCTATTACGAGCCGATCACAGGCAAAATAGCCGAAGATGTATTAAAGGAAACAAAAAAGAGAAAGGAAGAGGAAGAATAATCTTAGACCAGGATTACCGATCAACTCCGGAGTTTAATGCTCCGCAACGCTATTACCTGACGGTTCCTGAATCAAGCACTTAAAGATGGAAATCATAAAAACATGTCTGGGAATGCTCGCGGCAAACTGCTTTATAATAAGAAATGAAAATGAAGCAATTGTCATCGATCCTGGGGGGAACGCTGAAGTCATCTATCCATATATTGAAGAAAGAACACTGACTTATGTTATAAACACCCATGGGCACTATGACCATATCGCAGCCAACAACGATTTAAAAGCCCGCTATGATACCAAACTTGTGGTAGGTTCCCTGGACCACGAGCTTCTTTTGGACCCGATGTTAAATCTTTCGGCAACTTTCGACGCACCATTTATTTCCATCGCGCCCGATCTGCTTCTCTCCGAAGGCGATACTTTACAATTCGATGAAAGCCTGCTGGAGGTCATCCACACACCGGGACACACAAAAGGAAGTATTTGCATAAAAATGGGAGACACGCTTTTTTCCGGCGACACCCTTTTTTACCACTCTATAGGGAGGACCGATCTGCCCACGGGGTCATACGAAGAATTGGAAAAAAGCATAAAAACAAAGCTATATATACTGCAGGATGACACAAAAGTATACACAGGCCACGGCGAAGAAACGATTATCGGTGAAGAAAAAACATTAAACGAATTTGTCAGGTTGTGACCGAAAAAAACACTTGCTTATTTTTACAAGTCATTATAGATTGGATTTGGTCACAAGAAACAAATCTGTATGGGGGCAGAAAAAACTTTTTTAGTACCTTCTTAACAATTTTCTTGCTTTTTTGGTAAGAAAATTATAAAAGCCGGGCAAGCCCGAAGTTGCAAGAATGTGGCTTGTCCACATTAGGGATTAACATTGAACGGGACACTATTAAAAAATTACTGGTGGTGGTTTCGGTATTAGCCGGGACCGGTATATCTGCCAGTAAGGCCGCAGGTCCTGGCTACTCTTTGCCAGGGTCTGCGGCTTGTTTATTTACAAGCTGCGAGACTTCATCCTGGCAGACTGCCGGGGTCCGGTTTTGCGGCTTTTTTTATTTTACAAAACAAAATTATATCGATATAGGATGCGGAAAAATAGCAAATTACTGAAAATGCAGGGGGGTCCATGATGCAGACGGAAAACCACGAGAAAAACTACTTAATCAAAGTAATACCGGGAGAAAGGTTTACACCTTTCTCACTGTGCCGTAAACTAAGCGCCCGGGTTTTGCTGGAATCCGCGACTTACGGCCAGGGAAGGGGCCGCTACTCGCTTCTCCTTTTAAAAGAAGCCTTTTCGGTATTGCAAAAAGGAGAAGACCTTTTAATGATACGTGACGGTAAATCCTTTAAGATAAAAACAAAGGGAAAAGACATCCTCGATATTCTCCTGTATTTTGCGGTGCAGCATGCGGACACTGAATTCAACTTCCCCTTTCCCTCGGGGGGGATCGGATATCTATCATACGAGTACGCATCCAGGTTTGACGATGTGAACTTAAAAGATAAAATGGATCCTGTCGGTATACCGGATGCCTATTTCTTATTCGGTAAGGTCTTTGCAATTTTTGACCATTACCGTGACACTATCACGCTGATCGCCCTAAAGTATGATGACCCCCCGGTGGACCCGGACGGGCAGTCAAGCCCTGAACATTCCGGGGACCTTTCATGGTCTCTCGACCCCGAAATGCCGCAAGCGCCCGGAGGAACACCGGGCCCCGGCAAATCCCGTAATCTTGAAAAAACTTTGGAAGAAATTGAAGAGAGGATCCATGACCTCGACTTCAACTACCTGTGCCAGAACCAGAAGGAATATAAATGCGTATCCCTGACATCCGATCGCGAGAAAGATGAGTTTATAAAAGGAGTCGCAAAAGTTAAAAAGGAGATCATCAAAGGCAACCTTCTACAGGGAGTGCTTTCCAGAAAGATGGTACTGCGTACAGAAATGCCGGCACTTGAAGCTTACAGCCGTCTAAGGTCACTGAACCCTTCGCCTTATATGTTCTACCTGGATTACGGGGATTTTCAGCTATTCGGCTCTTCTCCTGAAATCCATGTAAAAGTAAACGACAAAAAAGTTATTATGCGCCCGATCGCGGGGACGAGAAAAAGGGGTAAAGATAAAACAGAGGACGAGTTCCTGGAAAAAGACCTTCTCTCGGATGAAAAGGAGCGCGCGGAACATCTAATGCTTGTTGACCTTGCCAGGAACGATCTCGGACGTATTTGTAAACCTGGAAGTGTCAAAGTATCCGAATACATGGGTATAGAGCGTTATTCACACGTGATGCACATTGTCTCGCAGGTCGAAGGAACTCTGATGGAAGGAAAAACCGGGCTGGACGCAATACGAAAAACTTTCCCCGCCGGAACTGTGTCAGGGGCACCGAAGATCAAGGCCATGGAGATAATCGATTCGCTGGAAAAAGAAAAAAGGGGCTTTTATGCCGGTATAGTGGGATATTTGGAACCGGACGGAACACTGGATTCCTGCATAACAATCAGAAGCGCATTAAAATATGACGATCTGCTGATCCTTCAGGCGGGGGCCGGAATAGTGTACGACTCCGTAGCTGAAAAAGAATATGAGGAAACATCTTCCAAATTAGGGGCCCTTGGAAAAGCGATCGGAGTGGAGGTATAGACAATGCACCTGATAATAGATAATTATGACTCTTTCACATACAATCTCTTTCAGTACCTTCTACAGATGGGTTTGAGTGATGTAAAGGTCATCAGGAACGACAGGACCACCGTTTCTGAAATTGAACAGATGGCCCCGGAGGGTATTATCATCTCTCCCGGTCCCGGGAGACCGGAAAACGCCGGGATCAGTGTAGAGGTCGTAAGGCAATTTGCCGGAAAAATACCGATCCTCGGGGTTTGTTTAGGACACCAGGCGATCGGTTACGCCTTCGGCGCGAGGGTTGTCGGGGCCAATGAGATCGTCCACGGTAAAACCGATGAAATGGACCATGACGGCAAAGGATTGTTCCGCAACATCCCCCCTTCGTCTCAGTTTACCCGCTATCACTCCCTGGTTTTATCGAAAGAGACCATCCCGGATGACTTCGAGATCACTGCTACTTCAAAAGACGGAGAAGTGATGGGGATCAGGCACAGGCAATTTACACTTGAGGGAATTCAATTTCATCCTGAATCCATTGCGTCAGAGTATGGTAAAAAGCTGTTGAAAAACTTTATCCATTATAAGAGGGAGCCTTTAAGCATCCCTCAATTCCTGGGGAAAGTGCTGGAGGGCCGGGATCTTTTAGAAGATGAAGCATCATATTTTATGGAGGAGATGACAAACGGCGAGCTTTCCGATGCTCAGCTGGCATCCTGCCTGACAGCTCTTAATTCAAAAAAAATCAAAGCTCATGAAATAGCAGGGTTCGTTTCCGTGCTGCAGAAACTCAAAAAAAGCATTTCCGTTTCAAAACCGCTGCTCGACACCTGCGGCACGGGAGGAGACGGGACACATAGCTTCAATATTTCTTCCATGGCTGCGATAGTGGCATCAGCATGCGGCGCCTACGTGGCAAAACACGGAAACAGGAGCGTCAGCTCAAGATCGGGCAGCGCGGACTTTTATTCCGAACTGGGGATACCAATCGATATCCCCCCCGAAAGGGCCTCCGCCTTTCTGGAAAAAACCGGTTTTGTTTTCCTTTTCGCCCCGATATACCACGGCTCGATGAAATACGCTGCCAGGGTCAGACGTGAAATGGGTATAAAAACTGTCATGAACCTTATGGGACCTCTGCTGAATCCCGCGGACGCGGAATATCAGCTTATCGGGGTATTTTCAGAAGAGCTTTGCGCAATCATGGCTGAAGCCGCAAAATTACTCGGTAAAAAGAGGGTCATGGTCGTTCACAGCCTCGATGGGTTCGATGAAATTTCAGTCTCGGTCCCCACAAGGATTGTAGAGCTGGATGAAAACGGAAACTTGAATGATTATATCCTGGATCCCGGAAAGCTTGGTATTAAAACATCGTCCCCGATAAACCTTGACATCAAGGACTTAAGTCATCAGGACCCGAAGGGCCATCAGGACCCGAAGGGTCATCAGGACCCACAAGGGAATCAGGACCTGGCCGGAGGAACTCCCAAGGAAAATGTTCTTCTTGCCCGCGATCTCATCGAGTCAGGGGGGAAACTTGTCCTTAAAGAAACTGTGCTTCTTAACGCGGGGGCAGCCCTGCGTGTTTACGGTCTGGCTGAAAACATCAAAGACGGCTACATGCTGGCAAAGGATGCCCTTGAATCGGGGAAAGTAAAACAAAAGCTGGACCAGATAGTAGAGGAGGGGGAAAAGCTGAACGCCGGCGGGGCCCCAAACAGCGCAAAATGAATATCATCGAGGAGATCGTCCGGAAGAGGAGACAGCAAATTAAATCCCGGGGACATGAAATGGGAGTGAAGCTCCCGGCCAACAGGGTATTGCCTTTGACACCTTTCGGGCGGGATCCATTTATTATATGTGAAATCAAGAAGAGCTCTCCCTCGAAAGGTGTTATTGCAGGAAATACAGATGCAGTTTCGCAGGCAAAAAAATATGCCGATATGGGTATAAAGTCTGTATCGGTGCTTACTGAAAGCAACTATTTTTCAGGATCACTAAAGGACCTTTATTCAGTAAAAAAAGCATTTCCGGGTCTTTCGATCCTCAGAAAAGATTTTATACTTGACCTTGAAGATGTTGATGTATCCTACCGGGCGGGGGCGGACGCCGTACTCCTGATAGCGTCTATGCACGATGCCAGCACCCTGACCAGACTGTATAAAAGGGCAAGATCCTCCGGAATGGACGTGCTCGTTGAAGTCCACGACAGGGATGATCTGAAAAAGACAAAAGCGGTCCGCCCCGCCATGACCGGGTTCAACAGCAGGGACCTGTCCACTTTCCGGATCGATCCCGCTGTCCCTGTTATGCTTGGTGCGGGCGTTGAATGGAACACACGGATGGTGTTCGAATCCGGGATCTCATCGGGTGAAGATGCAGCGTTTGCGTTATCATCAGGTTTTTCGGGGATCCTTGTCGGGGAAGCGGTAATGAGGGACACAGCTCTCATCTATGAGCTGAAAAACATCTTCAGCCGTAATATTGACTTTAATACGGCAACCTTCTGGAAAAAGCTGTACTCCAGAAAAAAAAATGGGAAGTGTTTTGTAAAGATATGCGGCATCACCACCGAAGAGGACGCTGATAATGCCGCCCGGTTGGGGGCGGATATCCTGGGTTTCGTATTCGCGGATTCCCCGAGGAGGGCCCAACCCGCACTGTTGAAAAAGATCCGGGACCTTGACATATTGAAAGCTGCAGTTGTTGTGCTTGACAGAGATCACCCCTCGCTGCCGGATGAAATAAAGACCTTTTTGGACATCGGTTTGCTGGACGTGGTACAGTTTCATGGAAAAGAAAAACCCGAGGACTGCTATGGCCTGGCATTCCCCTACTACAAAGCTGTGAGAGTAAAAGGCCTGTCTGATATCGACAAACCCGGTCGTTACAGGTGCCCGCGTGTGCTTGTCGACACTTACACCCCTGGCAAAGCCGGCGGAACCGGGAAAAGGATCCCGGATGAGCTTGTTATGGGAATAAAAGAGAAGCACCCGTTATGGCTCGCGGGCGGGGTCGGGCCTGAAAATGTCAGAGATATTGTTGTAAGGTTCAAACCGGAACTGATCGATGCTTCGAGCCTGCTTGAATCATCACCGGGAAAAAAGGACCACGGTAAATTAAAAAAATTATTTGAGGAAATCAAGATTGGAACAGCTCTATAACGACTTTTTCGGCAGCTTCGGCGGAAAATACGTGGCAGAAATACTCAGGACACCGCTGGACATGCTTAAGGAAGAATGGCTGAAAGCAATGAACAGCAGCGGATTCAGGCATGAGCTCGACAGGATGTTGAGAGAATTCGCCGGCAGGCCCACCCCCCTCATGTATGCCGAAAACGCTACCAAAGCCGCTTCAGGCGCGAAAATATTTATCAAACTGGAAGGCCTTGCAAACACCGGGGCGCATAAAATCAACAACGTGCTTGGCCAGGCTCTCCTCGCAAAAAAGATGGGCAAAAACCGCGTCATCGCGGAGACGGGCGCCGGCCAGCACGGTTTCGCGACAGCCGCGGTCTGCGCGAAGCTCGGCCTGGAATGTCAAATATACATGGGTGAAATCGACATGAAAAGACAGAGGCCCAATGTGTTCTGGATGGAGCTTTTCGGCGCTAAGGTCGTCCCGGTCGAATCGGGGTCAGGGACCCTGAAAGATGCTGTAAACGAAGCCCTGAGGGATTGGGCCGCCAGTTTTGAAACCACTCACTACCTTCTTGGTTCCGCCCTGGGTCCCTCACCTTACCCGGACATGGTGCGTGAATTTCAGTCTGTTGTGGGGATCGAGGTAGAAAAAGAAATAAAATACAGGGGACTCGATGTTGAGGCTTTGATTGCATGTGTCGGCGGCGGTTCCAACGCTATAGGGTTCTTTTATCCCTTCCTCGAAAAAAAAATACCACGTCTTATTGGTGTCGAAGCGGGAGGTTCCGGTGACGAACCGGGAAGCCACGCGGCAAGGATGAGCGGTGCCGGCAGGGCCGGAATTGTCCACGGGTACAAATCCCTTTTTCTGTTGGATGATGATGGCCAGGTAGGCACCACACATTCAGTGTCAGCGGGACTGGATTACCCGGGGATCGGCCCCCAGCTCGCCCATCTCGGTCAGACCGGCAGGGTCGAGTTTTTGAAAGCCAGCGATACGGAAGCTCTCGAGGCAGTGCAATTTTTTTCCAGGAACGAAGGCGTTGTTTTCGCGCTGGAATCAGCTCACGCGGGGGCCATGACCGTAAAAATCGCAAAAGATCTGCCCAGGGAAAAATCTGTAATCGTGAACATGTCGGGGAGAGGCGACAAAGATCTTTTCATACTCGCCTCGAACCTGGATAACGAAAGATGGTGCTCCTTTCTGAAAAAGGAGGTAAAAGACAATGAAAGCTAAAATAATGTCACATATGGTTTCATTTTACCCGGACAGGGAACTATCAATCGATGTAGCAAGGGCACTGATAGACGGCGGGTCGAGCTATCTTGAGATTCAGTTTCCTTTCAGTGACCCGGCGGCTGACGGGAAATACATCCAGGAGGCATGCAGTACGGCGCTGCGAAAAGGTTTCAAAGTGCGCTTTGGATTCGAGCTTGTAAGAAAATTAAAATCCCTGACGGACATCCCGGTATTTATCATGGGGTACGCGAACACTGTGTTATTTCACGGCGTGAAAAAATTCCTCGAGGAATGCGTAAAAGCAGGTGTGCACGGCCTGATCATCCCTGACCTGCCTCCCGGTTATGACGAAAACCTTTTCACCCTCGGGAATGACGCCGGTATACACATAGTCCCGGTCATTGCGCCTTGGGTGGCAGACTCAAGACTGGACATGATATTATCGGTACGGCCTGAATATGTTTACGCGGTGCTCAGAAAAGGCATCACAGGAGATTATACGGTAATCGGCGAAGATAATCTTGGGTTTTTAAAAAAGATCGGGCAATACAACGTAAAAATTCTCGCGGGCTTCGGTATTTCAACAAAATATCAGGTAGCTGCCCTTTCTCCTTATGTACACGCTTCGATAGTGGGCACGGCGTTCATCAGAGAGATAAAGGAAAACAGCTCGAAAAGCCCTTACGATGCAGTAGCAAAAAAAATTAAAGACCTTTTATAAACCTGAAATATTTTTAATATAGACAAAATCCTTTTATCATAATATAATCCGACTACCAAAATATTTTACGGGGAATTCCTATGGCAAAAGAGGTTATTTTCAGCCTGATAGGGGGGCTGGGGCTTTTCTTTCTGGGCATGAAAACTATGTCGGACAGCCTGAAAAAAGTCGCCGGCGAACGATTAAAAAACACTCTCGAACTGATCACGAAAAAACCGATCATCGGTCTTTTCATCGGGGCCCTTGTTACCTGTTTGATCCAGAGCTCAAGCGCGACCAGTGTTATGTCTATAGGATTTGTAAACGCAGGGCTTTTAACACTCAAACAGGCGATATCGATATTGCTGGGGGCCAATATCGGCACAACCCTTACCGCGTGGCTCATCTCCTTTTTTGCGCTTTTTAAAATAACAAATTACGCCCTTCCCGCCATAGGCGTCGGATTCCTGCTGACCATGTTCGGCAAGACCCGCTCGGCCAAGATGTGGGGACAGTTTATACTCGGCTTCGGTCTGCTTTTTACAGGGCTCGGATTTATGAAGGACGCTTTTCTACCACTGAAGGAAAGCGAGGCGCTCAAAAATGTACTTGTAACCTTCGGTGCCCGCCCCCTGCTTGGGGTTATTCTCGGGGCCGTGATCACCATAATACTTCAGAGCTCATCCGCTACGATCGCTCTCCTTCAAATCATGGCCTTTTCAGGGCTGATAAGTTTTACCGCCAGTATACCGATCATTCTCGGCGACAACATCGGCACAACGGTCACAGCGCAGCTGTCAGCCATAGGCACCAACACCGCTTCGCGGAGGGCAGCCCGAGCTCACGCGCTTCTCAATATACTCGGTGTGGGCTACATGATGATCTTCGTCTATACGGGTCTTTATAGCAGGCTGATCGAATTTATTGTACCAGGCCCCATTACGTCCGGCAACGTCATGCTGCACATAGCGTTGGCGCACAGTGTTTTCAACATAATAAATTCTCTTGTTATTTTCCTTCCTCTGATAAACGTGCTTGAAAAACTGACAGTAAAGCTTACTCCGGCGAGAGCAGGCGAGATAGACATGGTCCCTCAATATCTCGAAAAGCATCTGCTCGATACTCCGGTTGTCGCCCTGGAGCAAGCGGTAAATGAAATAATACGAATGATAACCATTGCAAAAGAAGCACTTCAAAACGCGGTAAAAGGTTTTTTTGAGAACGACTCGTCATATTTCGATAAAGTAAACAAACAGGAAGACGCGGTTGACAATCTTCAAAAAGAGATCACCCAGTACCTTGTCGAGCTGTCGCAGAAAAACCTTGAAAGACCGGAAGCCGAAAAGCTCCCGGTCCTGCTCCATTCGGTAAACGATGCCGAGAGGATAGGGGACCACGCTATAAACATCCTGGAAATATCAGAAAGAAAGATAGACCAGAAACTTCCGTTCTCCGAGGATTCTATAAAAAGGCTTAATTACATGGTTGAAATCGCTGTATCGATGATCGATTATGCCATAGACGCTCTTCACAACGACAATATATCTTCTGCTAAAAATGTGCTGGAGCAGGAAGATTCCCTCAACGAACTTCAGGTAATACTTAAACAGGGGCAAGTCGCAAAAATTAAAGAAGGGAAATACAATTTTCTATCAAGTATAGTTTACAACGATTTTGTCGACAACATAGAGAAGATCGGCGACCATACGACAAACATCGCCGAAGGGGTTTTACGGCACCTGCGGTGGAACCAGGAAATATCCGACGAATAATGAATAAAGGTAACTCTCCATATCCAGTTCCAGTGTGATAAGAAGATCTCTTGACATCTACTTCTATTTCCATTACTCAGCTAACCTTCATCCATCCCTTTTTCACGTTTTTGTCAATAAACTCTTTTGCGACGCTCATTATCTGACCTTTGCTGCTCGACACACGCACTTCCCTTTTTAACATGTCAGCCCTGCCCGCGCTGAAATTTGTGTAGTGCATCACGTATGCCGGAAACCTGCTGTCTTCTTTCTCCTTGTTTGTCATCCACACAACATACTTCTGGACCATCAGCTTTTCGTTGCCCCCTTTTTTGTACACCTCCCGCATGATAACATCATGCTCAGGCAGGCTCACTTCAACAACCACAACCGGCTGTACCATCCGGAATGCCACATGGTTTGAATCACTTTCAATGTAATCCGGGTGTTTGATTATGCAAGATCAGGTCGATGATCTTTGTTATGTCCGAGCACGCTTATATCTGCAATAGATTTGCAGTCCTCAAGTTCCACTATCAATTATTTACAATGTATAGTTACAGATAGGGGATGGCTTTCATTCAAATGGATCCCATACTCGTTTAAACCCAAAGCCTTGAAAATGCTTTTGGTTACGAGTCGTGAATTCTGTTACCCCGTGCCCAAGCCAAATCAGATATGGAGTTGGGATATAACGTATCTGAGGAGTTGTGCGGATGTAGTTCAATATCGTTTCATACCCATATGAGGTCAACGGCTGACCGGCCCAATTCTTACTGATCTCCGAATCTACTTCGTATATCTTTTTTATCAATGTGACCCAGGTCTGTTTAGACTTCTTAAAAGAGAAAGAGAAAAAGAATTGACTGATAAGCCTTATGGTAGTTAGTTAGTTAATTAATATCGGGAGAGGAGGGTCACTGAAAAGCAAGTCAGGTTTGCCGGAAAGTGAGGCAAATGAATGCGTCCCAACCACTCGCTTTACCTGACAGGCGCCTGAAGTGAATTATATCGCACATGTACTTTACCTCTCAAAACCTACTGCAGGTTCGTTTTCTGATAAGTCACAAAGAGAACACAAACATACGCCTTGATAGAGTTTTGTTGTTATTAAATAATTGAAAGCATCCATAGCATCTTGATCAGTTTTAAAAACAAAAAAAGTCTCAGAATTGTTTTTATTTGCAGTGACGCGTTTTATCTTATCAGCGAGCTCACCTGCTACATGAGCAACTAAATCAGAGCTTGTTTCAAT
Organism: Spirochaetota bacterium; assembly: GCA_011049595.1. GTDB lineage: Bacteria > Spirochaetota > B62-G9 > B62-G9 > DRHN01 > DRHN01. Next base: position 48,755 of record DRHN01000500.1, read on the forward strand.
TTTCTCAATAAGCATATTATACTCCACCCTGATGATTCTCTAAAACATTTAATAGATTATTTTAATAACTCTCTTTCCGCAAGTTAAAAACATGTTTTTTTCGAATTATGGTTTCGCTAAATGATTGTATTACTGACATTTATGATGGTTCAATAAATATTGATTTTCGATTTTTGTTATAAATAATCTCTTAACTGTCGACTTTTTTTAATTGTTTCTTTTTCATAAGCGTCCAGCAATTCCTTAAAACTCTTATCAAGTTTTTGAATCTCTTTACGTTTCTTTCGGAACTCTCGGTAATTCCCTGTGGCCTTTTTTATCCAAACAATATCTTTCTCTGGTATTGCCTTTGTCTTAGAATGACCATTTTCTGACCAGGTAATTCGTCTGAGTAGATGACCAGCTTTATCATGACACCAACAGTTTTGTTTTCCACATTTACGATATACTTCGTTAAATGATCCAGGAATTATTAGCCGGGAATTGAGAAGTTCTTTTATGAGCTGAATACGTTTTTTTTCTAGATCTTTTATTTCAATAGTGGTTGACATCTGTACCTATGATACTATTATATAGTACAGATGTCAAGTGAAAATAGTGAAAACACAGAAAGCTTGCAAAGATTCAATGTTGCAGGCATACCTCTAATTACCTCCATTGCAGAGCGTTTAGGTTTAAGAGCTATTATCTCAGAATATATCGCTCCCTATGGAAATGAAACGGTTCCTGTTGTCGACACATTGATGCTTCTTTTGTGCAACATCACTCTTGGGAGACAGCCTCTGTATGAACTCGAACAATGGGTACAACGTATTGATCCCAAGTGTTATGGGTTGAGAATAGAAACTTCCGGAATATATAATGA
>DRHN01000501.1 GCA_011049595.1 Spirochaetota bacterium
AAATATTTGACAGGTTGATAAGCGAATCGCAAAAAATGTCAAAAGAACTCATGGAAAAGACAGGGGAGAATGCCCTCGCGGTAATCAAAAAGCAGTGGCCTGACGCAGTAACTACAAAATCCGGGCTTAAATACATAGTACACAAGAAGGGGTCCGGAAAAAGCCCGCAGTACGGCAGCTCTGTCACAGTGCACTATACTGGCAGACTTCTGGACGGGACCGTGTTTGACAGCTCTATCCAGAGAGGCAAACCCGCTGTTTTTAAGATCGGCCAGGTTATTGAAGGATGGAACGAAGCACTCCTGTCCATGAAAAAGGGGGAAAAACGCACGCTTATTATCCCCCCCGAACTTGGATACGGTGAAAAAGGCTACCCCGGGGTGATCGAGCCGAACGCCTTTCTAATATTTGAAATTGAGCTCATCGATTTCGAAAGAAAATAAAAATTTATGGCAAAAATATCGGCAAAATTATTATTTAAAAAAGTTTTACTGAAATTGTTGTCACCAAAGAGCCTCAGGCACCTGATAACTCTCTCAATAAACAAAAAAAAGATAAAAAGGCCCCGTATCGATGTCACATTGAAACTCTTCTCTAAAATATTACCGGGAGATTTTCTTCACTACGGGTATTTTGAAGACGTAAATCGATCGCCGGAAGATATCAGCATGAGCGATATGGCACAAGCGCAGGTCGACTACGCCAGGCTGCTGATAAGTAAAATGAAAGATAAAGATTCTCCGGTCCTTGACGTGGGGTGCGGGATGGGGGGGCTTATAGGCCTTCTGTTAATGCAAGGGTTCGCGCCGGTCGCGCTTACACCCGACCGGTATCAGATCGATTATGTCCAAAAAAAATACCCAAAAACGGAGATCCTCGACACTAAATTCGAGCACATGCCCCTGGAAAAATATAAAAGTCATTTCGGAACAGTTATTATGTCCGAGTCACTGCAGTATCAGAAAATCGAAAGATCACTCCAGGTCGTGGACACGGTGCTCGCTCCCGGTGGCACCTGGATTGTCAGCGATTATTTCAAGAAAAGAAAGACCAGGCTGGTGTCAGGCTTTTTCTGGGAGGCGTTCAATGATCAAATAGAACGGGCCGGCTGGAAAATATCTTACAGTTTGGATATTACTCCAAACACCCTGCCTTTTTTAAAGTTTATATTAATGTGGTCAAGGAGGCTGCTCATACCGCTGATGGAACTTGCACTCGACAATTTCCGGAACTCGAGGCCCGGTATATACTACCTGGTTGAAGAAGTTATTGAACCGCTGAAGGATGACTTGAATAAAAAGACAGATTATGTCGACCCGGAAGCATTTGCCCGGGATAAAAAGTACATGCTGCTGGTCCTTGAACGTATATGATCAGCCCCCGCACCGGCCGTTATGAGAAAGAGTAGTATAATATATATCATAAATCTCCCCGTAAACGACTGACGGAGCAGCCCGTGAAAAATTCGATAGACAGTGCAGTGGAAATAAAACAATTAACACAGATCTTTCAAGCCGCTGTTGAACGGGTAGACCCCGGAAAAATGATCAGGAAATTTGTGGAAGTGAGAAGCGACATGCTTGAAATCAGCACTGAAGATATGAAGCTCTCGATTAATCTCAAGGATTTCGACCGGATATTCGTTGTAGGCGCAGGAAAAGCGACATCAAAAATGGCAAAAGCTGTTGAAGAATTGCTGCACGAGAAAATAAGCGACGGAATCATATCCGTAAAATACGGGCACACCCAATCCCTTGATATTATAAGGACCGTTGAGTCGGGACACCCTGTGCCCGATGACAACAGCGTTAAAGCAGCTGGGGAAATAATTAAAATCGCGGATAAATGCGACGAAAATACTCTTGTGATCAATCTTATCTCAGGAGGCGGCTCAGCCCTTTTAGTCTCTCCGCTTTCGTATGAGGCTCATGGCAAAAAAGTGGAGCTGTCGCTTTCGGATATTCAGAAGACCACAGAGGCGCTGCTCGGGTGCGGCGCCCCGATAGAAGAAATGAACTGCGTGAGAAAACACATATCACGCATTAAAGGCGGAAGGCTCGCACGCCTTCTATACCCCGCCACCCAGGTCAACCTGGTCCTCTCCGATGTGATCGGCGACAAACTCGATACTATAGCTTCAGGTTTGTCCGCGCCGGACGAAACAACATACGAAGATGCCCTGAGGATCATCGAAAAATATGGAGTGGGTGAAAAGATCCCGGTTGAAGTTGTCAGGGCGATCGAACACGGCGTCAACGGCCTTATAGACGAGACACCAGGGAAAGAAGACAGGGCATTCAAAAAAGTATTCAACATACTGATAGGAACAAACTACACTGCTCTTTTAGCTGCCTCCGGCAAAGCCCGGGGCTATGGGTACGGCACATCAATAATTTCCTCTCACGTTACCGGTGAAGCAAGGGAGGCCGCAAAAGTTCTTTACGGAATAGCACAGGACATAAAAAAACACGACGTGCCGATAAAAAAGCCTGCGTGCGTCATTACGGGCGGGGAAACTACTGTGACCCTGAGGGGGAAAGGAAAGGGAGGTAGAAACCAGGAACTCGCGCTTTCAGTCCTGTCCGAAATGCACAAAGACCCGGCGCACGCGCACGGGATTTATTTTCTCTCAGCCTCCACGGACGGTAATGACGGCCCCACGGACGCAGCCGGTGCGTTCGCGTCCGTAGAGATTCTCACCCGCAGCACAAACCAGAAACTTAATATCGATCAGTTCCTGAAAAACAACGATTCCTACAACCTATTTGAAAAAACCGGGTCTCTTCTGAAAACCGGTCCCACAAACACAAATGTGTGCGACCTGCAGATCTTTTTAATAAAATAAAAATCACCGCCCTTTGGGATCAGTACAACTCCATGTACCCTTCCAGGATCTTGTCCGCTTCCTCCCGGTAGGCGTCCATAACATAGGGTATCCCCGAGACCTTTGCAGCATCCTCGGTCAGCGACATAAGGTCTTTACGGGCGATCTTGTCGATTCTAAAGCTTCTGGACCCTGCCATGAGCTCCTGTAACCCAAGTTTCAATTTTTCAACAAAGGTGTAAACACCGACAGCCCCGAGGGGCATTTCTTTCATAATATTTGCGCCAAACCGCTGTTTCAGAAATTCATAGGTGACATAGATCTGTTCAGGTTTATTGCCGTACTGTGAAACGGTTTTCGGCAGTTTACCTTCCTTTATCCAGTTTTCGATATTCTTGCCTACCATTCCCGGTATCATCAACGCCCTGCCCATGCACACAGCCCTGAAAAACGGCGCCCCGAGCGCCAGCACTTTAAAAATATGATCTTCCGTCGAAAAACCGCCTGCCATCGCCAGGTTGGGCACCCATTCCCCCTTTGATGCGAGCTTCATGCAGAACTCGTAAGCCAGGCTCTGGAGATAAAAGGTCGGAACCCCCCACTCAACCATCATCCTCCACGGGCTCATGCCTGTGCCTCCGGGAGCACCGTCAATGGTCAGGAGGTCGATCCTTGCCTTTGAGGCCCATTTTATTGCCATTGCGAGCTCCCGTGCGCCGTAAGCCCCGGTCTTAAGGGTCACGCGTGTGGCACCGTGCCTCCTCCTGAGCTTCTCTACATCCCTCAAAAAAGTGTCCTCGTGAATAAACCCGAGCCTTGAATGCCTCTCAAAGCTCTTTATCGCGCCGGCTTTAAAAGCCTTCTGCACACTTTCAAGCGCCGGATTGGGCTCCACGATGTATCCTCTTTTATGCAGTTCCTGGGCTCTTTCGAGCGTATCGATTTTTATCTCCCCTCCGATACACTTTGCGCCCTGGCCCCATTTGAGCTCAATAGTTTCAACACCAAGCTTTTCGATGACGTACTGCGCGACCCCGAACCTCGTGTCTTCCACGTTCATCTGGATTATGATGTCCCCGTAGTCAGGGTTCAGCTCGTGCCACTTTTTATAAGATTTGACGCGTCTTTTCATTTCCGGAGAATCGACTATTTGCCCGTCTTTCAATTTTAGTTCCGGGTCTACCCCGCACACGTTTTCACCGCACACAAGCGGAATTCCCGCGATCGCCGCGCCCGCTGCGAACTCATCCCAGTTCTTCCGCGCTATTTCGGTGGACCCGAGCGCGCCCGTAAAAACCGGAAGGGCCATCCTCACCCTGTGCAGATGCCCGTAAGACGATTCTGTTTCGACCTTTGGAAATATCGCGATGTCCGGGTTTGCAGCGTCGATCGCCTCAGCACCGAGAGCGTACCCGTGGATATTCAAATGCGAGTAGTCAATAGGATAATCCTTGTTTCCTCCGGCAGTCATCTCTCCGAAGGGGCCCGGGTAGATCACCTCTCTTCCCCTGAAACTGGCTTTAAATATTTCACAGTTACCTGTGCAGCCGTCTTTGCAGATTGTG
>DRHN01000502.1 GCA_011049595.1 Spirochaetota bacterium
CTTACGACATAGGAAAGTGGTACACCGATTTTAATGAATTGCTCGGCAGTGACGATGTTGAAGCTGTCGCTATTGTAACGGACGAGCACAATCATTATGAACCCACCATGGCTGCTTTAAAGGCCGGAAAGCATGTGCTGCTCGAAAAGCCCATAGCTCCGAAGCTCGAAGAAGCGGATGATATGATAAAAACGGCCAAAGGCACCGATAGTGTTTTCGGCATAGCTCATATTCTTCCCTTTCATACCCATTACGCGAGTGCCAAGGCTCAGATCGATAACGGGTGTGTGGGCGACATCGTAGCAATGTACGCGAGAAGAAACGCAGCATCTTTCTGGGGTGAAAAACTGCAGGACCATTCGTCCGCAATTTACGACGAGATGATCCATGACATGGAGTGCATGCTCTGGTTCACCGGAAACTGGAGAGTCAAAAAGGTTTACGCCCAGGCAAAGAATGTCAGGGGTATGAAAAAACCGGATGCCTGCTGGGCGATGTTTACATTTGAAAACGGTTCTATAGCCGTACTCGAGGCAAACTGGTACCTGCCGGCCAACACACCCTATTTGATAGATGCGCAAATGGAGATCCACGGAACCGAGGGTATGATCTACATAGACCTGTCGGACCAGGGACTCAGGGTGAACGATAAAAACGGCTGGAGGTTCCCGGATGTGACCTGGTGGCCGGAAAAGCTGGGCAGGGTCGAAGGCGCGTTAGGGGACGAGATCAGGTATTTTGCTGATGCCTTTATGAATGGAAAAATGCCGGAAGGCGGGGTCGGCGACCCCCAGAGGGCAAGGGATGTACTGGAAATTGTGCTCGCGGCTGAAAAATCTGCTGAAACCGGGCAGATCGTAGAGCTTTGACCGGCACCGGCTGCAGTACCTGGAGACAATAACACGGGAGGGCGTAATATGAAAGTAATAGATATTTCAGGACCGATTTACACGGGTATGTGGAGCTATGCTGATTATTACCCTGATTTTAAACTTTCATCGGTCGAATTTGAGTTCGGCGGAGAAAAGTATTCGGTTGATGTATTTGAGGGTATGCACGCCCAGACGGGGACCTACATCGAGTCGCCCGAAGTGTTTTCCACGAGCGTGAAAAGCGGAGGTCTCAATGCGGCGGTCTCTATTGAAAAGCTGTTTATGATAGATGCGTATGTGCTCCGGATTTCCCATGACAATCTCGGCATCAAGGACGGCAGGCCCTATGTTTCTCTTGCCGATATAAAGGGCGCAGAAATTGAGCAGATACCCGAGGGAGCGTCAATACTTGTGGGGACAGGTTACGGGAAAAACTGGGACAAAAAAGACTATGTGGATAAAGCCTGGTTTTTTAAGAAGGACGCTCTGGATTATCTAACCGATAAAAAACCTTTTCTCCTCGGCGGCGATTCTCCCTCCTGGGAAAACGGTGTTAACCCTGAAGGGGCTTTTGATAGGTTTTATAAATCCGGAAGCCTCCTCTTCTCTCCGTGCGTCAATCTGGAAAAGATAACGAAATACAGGGTGAAGCTGACTGCTCTGCCCCTGAACATATTGAAGGCCGGTGTCTGTCCTGTCAGGGCAATTGTTACACAAGAGTGAGGGGTTGTGAGGCGTCAGCATTCAAAAAGGGGTCAAAAATAACAGAAGAGGGTGGGTTCAGTGAAGATAACAGATATCTCCGGGCCCATATACACGGGGATGTGGAACTACAGCGAACCTTTGAACAGGATCCTGAAGGATTTTAATCTTTCATCCATCGAATTCGAGTTCGGCAGTGAAAAATACGCTGTTGATGTTTTTGAAAACATGAAGGCTCAGACCGGGACTTATCTGGAATCCCCCGGTCAATATCTGGACGATAACAAGTACACGGTGAGCGATATACCTGTCGGGAAACTCCATATGATGGAGGCACGTGTTCTGCGGGTACCCTATGACCGGCTGGGCGAAAAAGACGGAAAACGTTACGTGACCCTGGATGACATCAAGTCTGCGGAAAAGTCGGCCATACCGGAAGGTTGCGCTGTGCTGGTCGGCACAGGATACGGCAGGTACTGGGAGAGAAAAGATTTTTTTGAAAGTTCATGGTTTTTTAAAAAAGATGCCATGGATTATCTGATCGGCAAAAAGCCTTTCCTTATCGGGGCTGACTCCGCGGAATGGGAAAATCCCAAAAATCCCGAGGGCATATTCAAAAAGCTGTTCCCCGCGAATATTCTCATACTCGCGTCCTGTGTTAATCTGGAGCTCATCTCGCAATTCAGCGTTAAACTCACGGTTTTGCCTTTGAAAGTGCAAAAAGCGTACATATGTCCGGTGAGGGCAGTCGTTGTGGAAGGTTAGGGTGTTCGAAAAAGAGGCCGGCGAGGGAGGCGGATCATGAAATATAAACACCTGTTTCAGCCGGTAATGATCGGGAACATTGAGATCAAGAACCGGATCGTTATGTCGCCCATGGGGATCGGAGCGTATAATGACGATGAAACTGCAGCAGAGGACTACATATCCTTTATCAGAGCCAGGGCAGGTGATCCCGGGCTGATCATAACCACCGGCTCGAGGGTAACAGCGAAGTACGGTAAGTTCAAGCTCATGGGGTGTTATGACGACTGTTTTATCCCCGGTATGAAAAGGCTGGCAAGAGCGGCCCGGGACAGGGGCTCGAAAATATTTTTACAGATTTTGTGCCTGGGTGGCGCGGACCCGGATGACCCGTTTGTGCCGACCGCCGGTATCCCGATGTATCAGGATGAGTGGGAAGGGCCTGGCAGGCCGGTGGAACTGAAAGATGAACAGATAAGGGAGATAACCCGGGAGTTTGTCCAGGCAGCAAGGCGCGCAAAGGAAGCCGGTTTTGACGGTGTCGAGCTGTTCGGGGCCGAGGACTTTTTGGTATCCGCGTTCCTGTGCCCCCACCTTAACCGCAGGACAGACGAATACGGCGGAAGTTTCGAGAACAGGATGAAGTTCCCGGTTGATATTGTCAGCGGTATTAAAAAGGTTTGCGGTGATAACTTCCCGGTGGGTTTCAAGTTCAACAGCTTTTACGATCTGCCTGACGGTATCGATCTCGAACTTGGAGTAAAGATCGCTCAAAATATGGCCGACAACGGCGTGTCATATATTCATGAATGGTCTTTTGCAAAGCTCGACAGGCCCATGTCGATGTTCAAATACTCTCCGATGCCGAGCCTTTACCAGCCGAGGAACACCACTATACCTATAGCAACCAACCTGAAAAACAACATCAAAGAGGTTCCGATAATAGCTGTCGGCGGAATATTAAAACCCGAAGAGGCTGACAGCATCATAAAAAACGGTGAGGCGGACCTGGTCGCGGTTGGACGGGCATTTATCGCAGACCATAACTGGGCTTACAGCTCAAAAAGGGGTTTGAGGATCAGGCCTTGTATAAGGTGCCATGTCTGCCACCATGAAGTCGCTGTGGTCGGTAAAATAGTAGTGTGTTCGGTAAACCCGGATGTGCTCGGGCAAAACGAACCGGTAAAAACAGATTCACAAAAAAACGTTATTATAGTGGGTGCGGGGCCGGGAGGAATTACCGCGGCCCTGACCGCTTCGAAAAGAGGGCACAGGGTGGCCCTGTACGATAAAGAAGGGCAGGCAGGGGGAAAGCTCGTACCCGGAAGCGCGCCTGATTTTAAGCACGAGTTCACGGACCTTCTCCGGTATTTCAGGGAGGAGATAAAAAGCAGTGATGTAGAGCTTGTAAAAGACATTAAGGTTACCCCGGATATCATAAAAGAAAAGTCGCCCGATGTGCTTATCGTCGCCACAGGCGGTCTGCCGGTGGCCCCCGGTATCAAGGGTGTCGGCAGCTCCCTGGTCGTTACGGCCGAAGATGCTCTTGTAAACGCCGGTGATCATAGCGGCAAAAATATAGTCGTGATAGGCGGCGGAGATGTCGGGTGTGAAACAGCGCTGCATCTTTCACGAAAGGGGAATGACGTAACGATCGTTGAAATGCTTGACGAGCTTATGAAAAAAGAGGAAATAAAACACAACTCGATGATTTTGATGAAGATGCTTGAGGATGATGGCGTCGCGCTTTGTTTGAGCATTACTGTAACAGAAATAACCGGGGCCGGTGTCAAAATAAAGGACCGGACAGGGGCCTGTAAAGAGCTGCAGGCGGACATGGTTGTTTTAGCTGCCGGCTATTCTTCACAGCCTGACGGGGTGCAGGCTTTCAGGTCAGCCTGTAAAGAATCGTACGCGATCGGGGACTGCGCCGCCCCGGGGCGGATCAGACAGGCTGTCAGTGAAGGTTTCAGAATAGGCAGCCTGATATAGCTCTTATTTGACTTCGAGACTGGTTCGGTATACTTCGGATAGAATGTTATCCGCATATAGTAAAAAATTATACAAAAATAATACAAGGGTGAAGCTTTGAAGCCAAATGAGAAATACCGCAAATTGACAAAAGAGCAGGTCGGACAGGTGAATGAGTACGTGCTCAAGCTGCTCGAAGAAGTAGGATGTGAAGTCCAGTGTGAGGAAGCTCTCGGGTTATTAGGGGATGCCGGATGTGATGTAAAAGATCCCCGCAGGGTAAAGATACCGCCCGGGCTTGTCAAACAGGCTCTTAAAACCGCGCCTGATGAGATCGAGGTATTTAACTTAAAAGGTGAAAGAGCCATGCTTTTAAAAGCCGGTAACTGTCATTACGGCACAGGTTCAGATTGTGTCACTACCATAGATCTTTACACAGGTAAAAGAAAGATATGCAAAAAAGAGGATGTCGTTAACCTTGCCCGGTTCAGCGACAGTCTGCCGAATATTGATTTTGTCATGTCCTTTGGAATCGCAAACGATTCTCCCGAATCGGGCAACTTCGTGCACCAGTACGAAGCGATGCTGCATGGAACCGGCAAGCCGATCATTGTGACAGGCCACGGGAAAAATGACATGACCACCATGATCAGCATGGCAGCCGAAGCTTGCGGCAGTATAGAAAATTTAAAAGCCCGGCCTCCGCTGATACTGTACACAGAGCCTCTTTCACCGCTCATCCACACGGAGATGGGTGTCAGCAAAGGGCTGATATGCTGCGAACACGGGGTCCCTTTTATCTACATCGGAAGCCCATACATGGGGGCCACTGCTCCGGCGACACTCGAGGGCATTCTGGTCCAGGCAGTCGCCGAATCCATTGCAGGGCTTGTGATCTTTCAGTTAAAAAAACCCGGGGCCAAATTCATTTTCGGCGGTGACGCCACGGTTATGGACATGAATACAACAATATTTTCCTACGGGTCACCCGAGCTGAATGTTTTAAACGCATGTCTGGGAGATATGGCCCATTTCTACAACCTGCCCTTTTTTTGTATCGCGGGTGCTACCGATTCCAAGATCCTTGACGCGCAAGCAGGGCTTGAATATGGTTTGTCGATATACGAAGCCACATTGAACGGCTGCAGCATTATACACGATGTGGGTTACCTTGAATCAGGGCTTACATCCTCGTTTGAGTCTGTGCTGCTGGCCGATGAGATAATCGGTATGGTCAAGTACATGCTGAAGCCGCTCGCGTTTAACGACAGCTCGGTATCGCTTGACATCATGGACAAAGTCGGTCCCGGCGGTAATTTTCTTATGGAGGAGCACACTCTTAATAACTTTAAAGATAAGTTCTGGTTTCCCAGGTTTCTCAATAGGAAAATGTTTGACATGTGGGAGAGCGCAGGTTCGAAAAACCTTCGTGAGTCGCTGAGCGAAAAAGCGAAGGAGATTTTTGAAAAAGAGAACAAAACCTTCCTTACCGGTGAAGTCAGTGAAAGAATAAAAAATATAGTGAAAAACCACAGGCCGGATGTTTAGGATATGTATCGCGGCCTGATCAACAAACTATCAGAGGATAATACATGAGAGTAAATTACCGGAGCAATATTACGCCGCAGTACAGGGTCCTGTCGGACGACCAGATCGAGGAAATACTCAGCGCCAGCATGGAGATCCTCGAACGGATCGGGGTCAGGATCGAGGATGATGAAGCTGTCAGGATACTGAAAGAGGGGGGGGCGTTCTGTGTGGACGGGAAGATGGTAAAAATACCCTCATTCATGATCAAAAGAGCGCTATCAACAGCACCGGGTCGGATAACTCTTGCCGGGCGTGACGGCAGAAGAGAGCTCGTGCTTGAAAAGGACAGGATATATTTCGGGACAGGTTCCGACCTCCCATTTTTCGTAGACCCCCTGACCGGAGAAAGACACAGGACAGTATTTGAAGATGTCGTGAAAGCAGCGAGAGTGGCGGACGCGCTCCCGAATATCGATTTCTTCATGTCGATGGGGCTTGTTTCCGATGTGCCGCCCGCCAATTATGACAGGCACCAGTTCCTTGCCATGATGATGGGGACCGCGAAACCTTATATTATAACCTCTGTGGACGGTAAAGGTCTCAAAGATCAGTTCGATATGGCCTCCATGGTGATCGGAGGGGATGAGGTTTTCAGGCAGAATCCTCTGTTCGGAATATATTCTGAGCCGATTTCACCTCTGGTGCACGCGAAACCGGCACTGGAAAAAGTTCTTGTTTCGGCGGAGCATGGGATACCTCTTGTGTTTGTTCCGGCCCCGAGCGCCGGCGGGACAGCGCCCGTCACGCTTGCCGGGGTGCTGGCATCCGGGCTCGCTGACACGTTGGCAGGGCTGGTCCTGTCCCAGCTGAAAAAAGAGGGTGCCGGATTCATCATGGGCGGTGTTTTTACGAGCCTCGACATGAGGACCATGATCTTCACTTACGGGTCACCCGAGCTTTTACTTTTAGACGCGGCTTTGAGCGATATATCGAAGTTTTTAAAGATTCCGGTGTTTTCAACATCGGGGTGCAGTGATTCAAAAGTGTTCGATCAGCAGGCGGGGCTGGAAGCCGGTCTATCGATCCTTATGGCAGCGCAGTCGGGTGCGAACTTGATACACGACAACGGGTATTTGGAATCGGGGCTTCTTGGGTCACTTGAAATGCTGGTATTGGTTGACGAGACTGTTTCGATGGTAAAGAGGATAATGCGCGGTATAGAAGTGAATAAAGAAAAGCTGGCTGTAGATGTTGTCGAGAGGGCCGGGCCCGGGGGCAATTTCCTGCAGGATGCTCACACTCTCGAGCATTTTAAAGATGAGATCTGGTCACCTGAGCTTATAGACAGACAGAATCATGACAACTGGGTCTCCTCGGGTTCGAAGACAATGGGTGAGCGTTGCGGCGAGAAGGTGCGGAGTATCCTCGACACCCATCAACCTGAACCGGTTTTAGAAGATAAACTCGTAAACGAGCTTAAGAAATTTATTGCCTCCACCGGTTGACAATAGCGCTGTATAAAGGCAAGGTATTGTTAAAATACATAAAAGGAGCTTTTTCATGGAAAATGTCAAATATGGCTATGCGGGAAAACAGTTAAGGGTAAACCTCGACAAAAAAGCTGTGAAAGCAGAGGACATCGATATGTCTGTTATGAGGAAATACCTGGGCGGTGTGGGGTACTGCGCCCGGGTCCTTTACGATGAGCTGAAAAAGGGGATCGATCCTCTTTCACCCGAAAACAAACTGATGTTCGCTACAAGTCCTCTTGTTTCAAACCGGGTCCCCGGCGGCGGCAGCGTGATGCTCTGTTTTAAATCACCACAGACAAACGCCTGGGGAGAGTCAAGGTGCGGAGGTGACTTCGGGCCCGATCTGCGAAATGCGGGCTACGATTTTGTTATTATAGAAGGCAAAAGTAAAGACCCGGTTGTTCTTGTGATAAATGACTCAGAGGCTGAGTTCAAGCCTGCCGGCCATCTGCTGGGCAAAACGACATCTGAAAAAATGAACATGATAAGGGACGAACTTGGCGATCCGAAAGTTTCTGTGATGTGTATAGGGCCCGGGGGTGAGAACCTGGTAAAATATTCCGCAGTGATGTTCGATCAGCGTGCCGCGGGCAGGGTTGGAGGCGGGGCGGTAATGGGTTCAAAAAATTTGATCGGAATAGCCGTAAAAGGTAAAAAGAAAATCCCGGCGGCAGATCCTGAAAAATTGAAAGAAGCTATAGCCATCGCCAACAAGGTTTTGAAAGAAAGTGAAATGGCTGCAGGCTTCAAAGAGCACGGTACCACAGGAGACATGGCCCCCAACGACGCTGCTGGTGACTGGCCCACAAAGAACTGGCACTCCAACAACTGGGGCAAGGCGGAAAAACTCTACGATGATTTTTTTAATAACTATCTGGTAAAAAACCACGGCTGCTACAGGGGCTGCCCCATAGCCTGCGGAAGGATCGCGGAGGTCAAGGAAGGTAAATACAAAACCCCCGAGCACGAAGGGTCGGAGTACGAGTCGCTTTCAGCTTTTACCGCGTTTGTCATGAATGAGAACCTGGAAGCAGCGATCCACGCGACATACCTGTGCAACGAGTACGGTATCGACACAATTTCCACGGGCGCTGTCATTGCGTTCGCGATGGAATGTTATGAAAACGGGATCATCGAAAAAAAGGACACGGAAGGTGTTGAATTGAGCTGGGGCAACCCTGACGCGCTGGTGTGGCTTGTAAAAAAGATTTCCGCTCGTGATGGAATTGGCGATATACTGGCTGAGGGTGTAAAGATCGCTGCTGAAAGGCTTGGTAAAGGCGCACAGGAGTTTGCCATTCATGGAAAAGGGCTTGAGGCGCCGGCCCACGACCCGAGATCGGGCAAGACACTTGCTATTACATACGGCACTGCAAACAGGGGGATGTGCCACATACATCCACTTGAAGCCATGGCTTACGATTCAGGCAAGCTCGACTGGGGTATGGGAGAATACGGTGCGCCGGACCCCAACACAGTTGACAGGTGGGACGAAAAAGGGAAAGGGAAAATGGTCAAGGTCCTCCAGGACGGCCTGATCGTGCCGGATATCTTGAGCACCTGTAAATTTTTTAATTATTCAGGTATAACTCTGGAGCATCATGCCCGGATGCTTTCGGCATCGACAGGCTGGGATATCGACGGCTTGGAGCTGATGAAGATCGGCGAGCGTGTGATAAACCTCCAGCGGATGTTCAATATGCGGGAAGGTTTCAGCCGGAAAGACGACATGATCCCGGAGAGGATGAAGAAGGTGCCTTCATTCGGCATATACAAAGACGAGAACAGATGCGGTATCAGCGATTACGAAGCAATGCTGAATGAATACTATGAAGCGCGCGGGTGGGACCTGGAAACCGGTGCCCCGTCAAAAGATAAGCTGGATGAGCTTGGGATCTGATATCGTCAGCTTCTGCCAGGGGCCGGGAGAATTATTATAATGAAGATAAAGGTAAAGCTCTACACCATCCTGAAGAAATATGGGGAAGGTAAAATAGGAGATGACGACATAATGGTCGTCTCAGAAGACCTGACCATAAGCGGCCTTCTGTCACAGCTGTCAATACCTGAAAAGACAGGCAAAGTCTTTCTTGTGAACGATCTTCCAAAAGACAAAGTGTATGAATTACACGAAGGTGATGAAGTGAAGATCCTTTCCTTTATCGGAGGAGGTTGATCAAAAATGCGTAAATTTCCAATCGAAAACCCCGCGCCCGACTTTGATTATTTGTTGGAAGTAATGGGGGGAAAAAAGGAGCCCGGCCGGGTGCTTTTCTGCGAAATGCTGATAGACGAGGAAATTAAAAAATTCATAATAGAGAACCATTTTGAAGAGGAAAATTATCCCCCAGTGGTCACCTTCGGCCCAAAGAGCGGTGATGACCCTGAAAACAGTGACAGCATTGAGAATAAAGAAGCTGCTGAAAAATACTATAGGCAGCTGATAAATTTTTATTACAGAATGGGCTACAGTTTTTTAGCCGATTACGAGTTTCTGGTGAACTTTCAATCTTTCAATACGGTTTCCAGGATAGGGAAGGACCCGGACCATGTTCAGTTTGCCAGGGAAACCCGCCACTGGGCCCAGGAGGGGAGGGGATTAATACAGACCTGGGAGGATTTTGAAAAATTCCCCTGGAAGGAATCGGAGGAGCTTGTGGAGAGGTATGGAGATCACATCGATTTCCTCACCCGCAACCTCCCGGACGGAATGAAGCTTGCCGTTGTAGGTTCTGTGCTGGAGCAGGTAATGGAATGGATAATGGGGTATGAAGGGGTCATGTACAACGTGTATGACGACCCCGGTCTCGTGGGAGCGGTTTTTGACAGGGTTGGGAAGCTGGTGTATGATCTTTATGTAATAGCCGCGCCGATGGAAGGTGTAGGGGTCATATGGCACGGGGACGACCTCGGCTACAAAACCGGGACCATACTTTCACCCGCCCATCTGAGAAAATGGGTGTTCCCCTGGTTTCGGAAATACGCGCGCGTTGCACACGACAACAACAAACCCGTGTGGTACCACGCATGCGGAAACAAGGACGAAGTGATGGAGGATTTTATCGAAGATATTCAATTTGACGCCATCCACTCCTTCGAAGACCCAAGCTACCCTGTGACAGAGTATAAAAAGCGATACGGCGACAGGATCGGGCTCATGGGCGGCGTGGATATCGACAGGATGACGAGGTTGAATGAGGATGAGCTCCGGAAATATGTCAGGGGTATTCTCGATGTTTGTGTGCCGGGTGGAAGATATCTCCTCGGCTCGGGTAACTCGGTGTGCAATTACATCCCGGTGAACAACTACCTTGTTATGATGGATGAAGGATTTAATTATTTTAGAAGTTGACAGCAGTTTGATTTAAAGAAATAAAATTAGAGCGGGGGGTACGATGAAAGTCATAGACATAACAGGGCCGATTTATAACGGGATGTGGTACTTCGGTGATCCCTGGCCGAGATTCAATTTTAAGACCAGATATCACGAGATCGAAGCGATAGGCCTGACCGCCATGATCGAGGATTTTGAGGGGATGGGCGGGCACACCGGCCTTCATATAGAAACATCGGCAACCGGTATAGGTTACGACAAATCCTACCCGCTGAGCGATGTCCCTATTGAAAAGCTGGTAAATGCGGATGCATACGTGTACCGGCTCGACCATGACATGCTCCCTGTAAAAGACGGCAAACCCTTTATATCGCTCGAGGCCCTGAAAGCGGCCGAAAAGGGTGATGTGCCCGATGGCTCGATCATCCTGATCGGGACAGGGTACGGTAAAAACTGGGAAAATGATGACTACCTTGCAAAATCCTGGTTTATAAAAAGAGAGGCGATGTACTACATAATAGACAAAAAGCCGCTTCTTCTCGGTGTGGACGCGACTGACTTTGAAAACTGGGCAAACCCTGAAAAGTTTTTCGAGCGGTTTTTTAACTCGGATATACTGCTTATGGCGCCCTGCGTAAATTTCGAAAAGATCGGGAATTTCAAGGTAAAATTCACCGCTTTGCCTTTAAAAATAAAAGGCGCAGCGATCTGCCCGACACGTGCGGTTGTGATGGAAGAGTAAGATCTTAAACCGACGGCCCTGCTTACCATCCGATTTTATTTCTAACCTTCGAGCTTTATTCAAATTGCTCCCGCTTCGGCGAAAAATGAAAAAATTACATGGTTTTGTTTCTAAATTATTAATGATGTAAATTTGATGTAAATTCTTTTAATTAAAATCTTGACTTATTGTACAATTATAGGTACAATAAATACAGATAAGGAATAAGCCATGAATGCAATAAATTACAGCGATCTTCGTAAAAATCTTAAATCAACTATGGATAAAATCATTTCTAACCATGAACCTGTCATTATTACCCGCCGTAATGGTGATAATGTGGTCATGGTTTCATATGAAGATTACGCAGCCATTGAAGAAACTACCTACCTTTTGAAAAGTCCCAAAAATGCAAAACGACTCCGGGAGAGTATTAAAAGCTTTGAAGAAGGAGGAGGAAAAGAGCAAAAACTGATTAAGGATTAAGCGTGAAAATTATTTTTCATCCAAACGGCCGGGATGATTATTTATACTGGCAGAAAACAGACAGGAAAATACTTAAAAAAATAAACTCCCTTATTAAAGAAATCAGTCGAACTCCATATGAAGGAACAGGAAAGCCAGAACCATTAAAATTTGATTTAACCGGGTTTAGGAGCAGAAGGATTGATCAGGAACATAGATTTGTTTATCGGGTTGAAGGTAATGAATTGCATGTGCTTACGTGCAGATTTCATTATTGACTTCTCTTTCTGAGAATATTATCCAGGGAGATTCGATAAGGCGAAATGGCATACCCCGGAGGGTGCTATCTTTGTAACAGGTCAAAAGTTTATGAAATGGACTAAAAGCATGGGACGGGGCGGCCCTATTGATCTGGTTATTCACTTAAAAAGATGTGATTTTAAAACCAATCTTCTCTTTACGCTTCATCTGTATATTTGACCGTTTTGTACATGATGAAGAATATATTAATACATGGAAAAAATTTATCAGGAAACATAAATAAAAAAGAAACAATCCATAATTTATCCTTTAAGCTATCTTTATCATATAAGATACAAATGTGAATCAACTATTGAAAATGATGAAAGCCCCGGTAAATATTCTGGATGCCAAGGCTTATTGACAAAAAATTTAATAAGGCAATGATAAATACATTTGGTTCAATTTGTTTTAGTTTCCTCTTTATTCTTTCATGAACCATAAAATTTTCTTTAGAATTGTCTGTATGAAGATCCGATGTAAATGCAATGATCATTTCGATCTCCCATCGCTTTTTATCCCCTTTTTGATTGCCTTTGATTTAAGATCAACAAGAAAATAAGGAAAGTCCCATTACTCCTGATTATCTATCCGCAGGACAAGCCAGCTCACAAGCTCTGCAGTATTTTATACATATACTTGGCAAATTGTTATTCTCCGATTTTTTGAAAATCACTCTATTCATTTCATCGGTTTTCATTTGTTCATTACACAAAAGCCTGTTGTAGGAATCGTTTTTAAAGGCCTTCTGCGGGCAGACCCGCCTGCATGGCATATTACAGGCTTCACAAGGGGTGAAATCTATCGGTCCGGTAGGTTCCAAATCCACATTTAGGAGCAGGGCGCGTAAACGAATCCGTGGTCCAAATTCCGGAGTGATCAGCAGATTATTCTTACCCATGGTACCTAATCCCGCAAGCGCCGCTGCATCCTTGAGGA
>DRHN01000503.1 GCA_011049595.1 Spirochaetota bacterium
CTGTATGAGAAACAGGGGAAGTACAACGAGGCGGCCCTGGGGTGGGAAAAACTGAAGAATTATGAGAATGTTCTTGAAAACTGGGAAAAGGCAAAAAATCATAAGGAAATAGCCAAATATTATTTTTCCAGGAAGCAGTACAAAAATGCAGCACCGCGGTTTGAACAGGCTGCGAATTTTCAGGCTGCAGCGGAATGTTACAAAAAGGCCAGAGAATATGATAAAGCGGCGGCCCTTTATTTAAAAGCCGGTGATTACAACAGTGCTCTGGTGCTTTACAGAAGATTAAAAAATAAGGTACGTCTTATTCAGTGTTATGAGAAATTAGGAGATTATTACAGCGCCGCTTTGCTTCACGAAAAGAACAAAGATGCGGGAAGTGCCATCGAGAGTTTTAGAAAGCATGCCGGTGTTTCAAAGGGCAGCCGAAAAGAGCTTGAACAGGAAGCGGCAAAATATCTCTCTTCCGGGCGAACGCTGTTAAAATCTGCCGTGAGGTATTCCGCCCTCTCCATGTATGATAAATCAGCTGAATTGTTTTATAAAAAAGGATTCTACGACAGGGCGATAGAGGAGTATAGAGAACTGCAGGACCATGCCTGTATCGCAGGTTGTTATAAGAAACTGGGCAAATATTATGAATCTGCATTGGAATTGGAAAAAACAGATATAGAAGGTAGATGGGACAGGATGGAAGACCTTTTTGTTGATTACATATATATGGATAGAGATTTCGGTAGAAAGCGCGCTGACAAAATATTTAAAGAGGCGGAAAACTATTTTCACAGAGGTTTCTATGAGAGATCGCTTGTACGGTTTAAGGCTATAAGATACCCGGAAAGAATTTTTGATACCTATCTTAAGATTGATAAAGATGAAGAAGCGCTGGAGTATTTCTTTGGTGATAATATGCGCGAGTATATTTTAAGGTATCTTGAGGAAAAGAAGGATATAGATGTTACTCTTAATCTTCTTTCCGATTTGAGTGAGAAATTTATCGGAAGTAGAGGTTTGTATTACCATGAGAATTTTGATGATCTGGATATTCTGGCCAGGTTGTACAGGATGCGATTGAAAAAGCACCCGGATGAAGAAACTCAATCTTTTATCAGTAAATCAATTTCGTCTTTTAAAAAATACTATTTTTACGATGATAAACGTATTCCTGATTCTTTATATGATCTTGTTATT
This sequence comes from Spirochaetota bacterium, assembly GCA_011049595.1. GTDB lineage: Bacteria > Spirochaetota > B62-G9 > B62-G9 > DRHN01 > DRHN01. Next base: position 1,192 of record DRHN01000503.1, read on the forward strand.
GAATCAAAACACCACAATGCCGTTTTCCAGATCATCCGTTTAAACAGTGGCCGAAGGAAAAAGATTTCAAAAAAAATCGACTCTTTTCTGAAATCCGTAAAAGAGGCGGCAGAAAAATGGAACGATAAGAATTTCTATGCATGTTATTATTTCATCCATGACAGGGCGGAATATGAGAGTATTCTTAACAACCTTGCCATGACAGATAGTAATTTTGAAATATTTCTCGAAAGCCCGGCCCATTTTCATAAGGCGGTTGAGTATCTTTTCAGGGGGAATCAGATTGAAAGAGCGACAATCATGTGCCGGATGCACGGTGATTATCTCATGGCCGCTTCAATATACGAAAGGGCGGGAGATTTTAAGTCAGCGGGAAAAGAATACCGCGACGTCAAGAATTATGCCGAAGCGCTCAGATGTTTCCGGAAGATAGACGATGAGAAAGGCATCGCAAGGGTGTACGAAAGAATGAAAGAGTATCAGAAGGCAATTGAAATCTGGAAAAAGCAAGGCAAACCAGGGGAAATAACGCGTATAGAGAAAAAAATGAAAAAGGAAGACGGGAAAAAAAAGCAGCTTAAACTTTTTTAGTTTTTAAGGTGTATTTCAGAAATGCGCAATATTAACATAAACAATTATAATTATCAGATTTCGGCCACGCCGGGCACCTGGTATGTGGCATTCATAAAGTCAACCGTTAGGTTTTCCATGGATTGAAAATAATTGCACCAAACCGTTCGATATCCCGCACATTTCTGGTTACTACAGTTAGGCTGTTAGCCAATGCAGTTGCCGCTAATAATGAGTCAATAACGGGAAGCTTCACTCCTTCTTTTTCTAACTTACCAAGAATTTGTCCCCATTCAATTAATATCTTAACAGAGAGTTCAAGTATACGACCTTCAAATCTTTGCTGTAGGTTACTGTCTAACCAGTTCTGTAATTCCTGTTTTTTTGGCGATTCAAATAATTTACTTATCCCCTTCTGAATTTCTCCAATTGTCAAAACACTGATAAAACATGTCGGCTCACTGACAAGGTTAACCCAATCTACAACAGAAGCCTGTGGTTCCTTTTTTGTTAATTCAGATAGAACACAGGTATCAAGAAGATAGTTCACAGTTGAACCTCCCGGGCATAATCCTCGATTCGTTTAATGTCCAATTCAACACCGTATAGAGGAGATTTTTGAAAGAACTCAGCCAAGCTGTTTTTTGGTTTAACCATATTCTCATAATCTTTGGCCGAAACGACAACCACAGCTATTTGACCACGCCGTGTTATAGTTTGTGGTCCATCTTTGAGTGCCCGTTCAACAACTTCACTTAATTTATTTTTCGCCTCTTGTAGTTGCCAAACTTTTTTCATAGTATAATACTCCTGTTGTTTTTGTTAAAACAATTAACAATCTAGACAGTCTAGAATAGTATAGGTGCCGTTTTGTTATATGTCAAGTGTTAATCTATTTACTGATTCAAGGAGGCAGTCATGGCCCCTCGGCTTCGTACTTACTGGAATCCACCAACTTTTTTAATTTTTAAGGTGTATTGAAGAAATGCGCAATATTGGTTAGCTGATAATCTCTTTTATATTGTAGATCTCGGTAATGTATTTGCCGGCAGGCCTGTCCCAGTAAAAAACAGCCTTCCGCGCGCGGGCGCGGGCTTTGAACAGCATCTTTTCATCGGCCTGTTTGAAAAATGAAGAGCAGCGCAGCATGGCGTCATAAAAAGATCCCGGAGTAAAATCTTCAAACAGAAATCCGTTCCCCTCAACTGCTTCTCCCTTGATGCTGATGGGGCGTACTGTATCGATCAATCCGCCTGTAGCCCGCGCCACCACAAGGCACCCGCATGCAAATGCCTCGATCTGCGCAATTCCGCCCGGCTCATACAGCGAAGGCATTAGAAACACATCGGAGCAGAGCAAAGGAATACTCACATCAAGGAACCCGATGTTCACATGGACACAATCGGTGTAGTAATTTCCCAGGAGGGTTAAACCATGCGCGATCTCTTCACATTTTTGGTCCCGTGTGGGTATAGGTCCGCCGATAATGCCCTGAAAGTCTAAATTTTTAAATATACCCTCCGACGCTTTAAGGAGCAGCTGAAATCCTTTCTGCTCAACGATCCGGTGTATCATTGTAAATATTATCTTATCAGGATCGACCGTGAAACCGTGTCGGACCTGGAGCAGCATCTTGTTTCGCGCCCGGGTGAGGGTTTCTCTTTTGACCTTGTTTTTTATCGATTCACAGGAGCGGGCTCCCTGAAGGATTTCCGGGTAACGGGCTTCGATCTTTTCGAGTAATTTACTGTCCTTGCGGACACGGTCGAGAAGCCCGGAATAGCAGGCTTCCACAAAACCGGATTTCTTGAACCGCTGTTTGATACGCCTTGTGAAATCCCTGCCGATTGCGTTATTTATTCCTATCACGTCGTTCATCTCATGCTCGAGCCCGTCACACCCTGTTTCGATCTGTCTGGCATAGGAGGGGCTTACAGTGATCACCCGGTCCGAAAAGCGCGCCCCGGCCGCCATACAGTTTATTCTGCCCGCGTCGGATGGATCGCAAAAGTTTTCTGCCTGCCATGATGGTAAATTAAAGAGGCTGAAGAGGTCAAGGTCATTTACATAGCGGTTGTATGTATCAAAGTATTTCCACCCGTTGTTGTGTATAATGTGAAGAAAAGAGGTCCGCCTGAAAACCGGGCTGCTCCGATAGACCTGGTCACCCCTTACTACCGCGTTAAAGATTCCGGTAAAAGCATCATTCGTAAATGTAAAAAGCGGGTTCAACCCCACTGAGGTTATCACCTCTGCGCAGGAGCGCGCGAACGCTATCCTCCGTTTCAGCTTTTCTTCGGAAGTGTATCCCCAGTACAGCCCGTCGAAGAATTCATCGTGGTCCAGAAGGTAGTAGTTTATCCCGTTCACCACGCCCTGGTGAAGGCCGACTTCATACTCCCTGTCCAGGATCTTGAATTTTACATTGGTCCCGGTGTACCGGATACCGTATTTTTTCACAGCCTTTTTCATCTTTTCACATGATTCTTCATCACCGTTTTTGTAGAGCGGCGTAATCACGCATACTTCTTCACCAAGCTCCGCCAGTTTACGGGGAAGCTCGTAAACTACGTTTGCAAGCCCGCCTATTTTGGAGAAAGGCTCTGCTTCAGCGGATATAAAAACAAGGGGCCCTTTGCGGTTATGTTCCTTTAGACTCCTGCCGAGTTTTTTAAGGCCGGGATTTTCGTGGTGAGACATAAGGTCGATGTACCGCTTAAGCACGTCGCCCGGGCATATTCCGGTTTTGTATATATGGAAAAGCGCCCGCTTCATGCCGAGGCCGAGGAAACGGATATCCCGGTCGTTGAAAAGCGGGATGAGGTGATCAAGGATAAAAGAAGAAAACCTGTCAAAAGAAGAAGAATGTGATACGATTTTTTGAAATGCGAAGTTGTGTTTAAAATCCCCTGTATTACTTATTTTATAGAGGCGGAAAAATGAATCCCTTAGAAACTCGTGTAAGTATTCAGCCGGGTTATCGACCGTCTCAAGTTTTAATAATTTAATACGGTCTGTATATGTTACAACCGTCTGCAGCTTTGAGGCACGCAGCTCCCTGCCTGTGTAGTAGTTATAGTGCCCGGTCACCGGAGAATACATGGGGTCAACAACCCTGTAA
>DRHN01000504.1 GCA_011049595.1 Spirochaetota bacterium
ATAATTTCCCCTTTGTTGGTGCCTGACCGAAAAATACGGCAAATACATTATCAATACATAAAAAGGGATTATCAGCTTATTACGATTTTCCTATATCTACCGGATCTTTTGAAGGTATAGAGCCTACGCATAAACTCAAGATTCACTCCATTTTTAAAAAATATTTTTTCCTGTCATTTTTTTTATGTAGAAAGTAGTAAAAAAAACCCTCAGATTAAAATGATTTTAAAAACAAGCTGGAATGATTGAAAAATAAAACAAATTTAGAATCAGAAAACGCACCTATCCATAAGGTTTTCAATTGTATTTATTTTTTAAATATTTTTTCGATAGAAATAATTATTAACAACGAAGTAGTATATGAAAAGCAATCAGCGTTTTATCCAAATAAGCCTGGAATGAATCGTTTCCTCTTTTAGTTAAACGATCATCGCTAAGATCACACTTTAATCGTTTTATCATTCTTTCTACAGAAGGTCGACGGGTCATAATGTTTTTTATCATGCTGTTGTTAGGAATGGTTAGAATTTTATTTTTGAGAAACCATGCTGATAGCTAATAACAGATCAAAAAAACATTTTTAAATCACAATTATTTCAGCTATCACCTCCTTAATATTTTGTTGATGTATCCGCCGGAAAAACACCGGAGCAGCCGGGCTCGTCTCCGCTTAACCCACCGGCTCTTTCATTATCAGAGCTTATCTTCAAGTTTAAAAATCCGAAGAGGGTTCTCATAAAAGACCATCCTGGCTATTTCCTTTGCTCTTTCGACATCGAAAGCGCCTACCTCGACCTTTCTCGCCAGAGACTTGCTGACATTTTCTCTCGCGATATGCTGGTGCCCCACCACTCCGTCGATAAATATGTAGTCCCCGCCAAAGGCGCTTATTTTATTGACCGGCACCGAATCGACCCACCTTGCCAGCGCGTCTATGCTGTCACCCGGTGAAATTATGTGGGCCCAGCACATGTCGATAAAAACATTTGGAAACATCTTCGCAAGCGCGGCAACCACGTTCTGATAAGGGTAGCTCATGTGAAAAATATCAAAATCAACATCCGGGTATTCCAGAAACAGGTTCGAGAGGAGGGATGGGTCACTGTGGGACAATATGTTCCCGTTTCCCTCCTGAATACCGGTGTGAAACTGGATCGTGAGACGCTTTTTACCGGCAAGCCTCAGCATGTAATGCATCATGTAGTCCTGGTAATTCTTCCCTCGCGGGCACACCTGCGGCAGATATCTGCCCATGTGTTTGTACTTGAAAAACTCATTAAACTCCTCTTCAGCTTCGTGTCTTGTTACTCTTTCGTAGTGCAGAGTCCTCTGATAAGCCAGAGCGCTCTTTAACGCGACAGTACCCTGCTTCAACGCGTTGTCAAGCAGCTTTTCACCTGCCTCGAGCATGTCGTCAAAACTGCAGATGGTGATCCCGGACTGTTTTTCTATGCGCAGGATATCGTCTCCCATCTGCGGGAAAACAATACCGTCAATCGGATAGACATTCCTGAAAATATCATGGTCGCACTCCAGTTTGCTGTCAAACACTATCTTCTCGTTTTCAAATAAGAGAGCGTGAAGCAGGCTGATCTTTATTTTTGATTTTTCTTTTAGGACTTTTTTAAAATGCCCCGGTTTTAATGAATCCTGGAACTTTTTGTTCAGCTCCTCTATCGTATCTCCGCATATCTTATCGATACCGTACAGTTCCCTGACTGCTATGTCCAGAGACCGAGCGTACCCGGTGTTTCTCGAATAGTCCCAGTATGGTTCGACGAGCTTCCACTTCTCCATAATGGACAGCTTATTATCCATGACCTTCTCATAGTCATCGGGGCTAAGACCCGCGGATACCAGGTCACAGCTCAGATAATGCGCAAGGTATTCTTTCAGCACATCCGTGTCTTTTTCCCTTAAATGCTCAAAAGGCGGCAGGTGTTCATGGGTATCGATTATCTCGAGGTCCTTTACATAATCGTATATCTCTTCATAGATCATACCCATTTTCATTCTCCTTATTAAGTGTTTTTTCAAAAACAATCCTGCAACTGCTGAAATATACAGTAAGATGCAATACCTGTATACTATATCATCACAACTCCTTTTTTCAGGATCAGGTTCCCATCCGGCTCTCCTGTGGCGACTACGAGAAAGGATTCCTTTGCCCTTTCATAAAAACCGAACCTCTCTACGTACTCAAATTCCTTGAAACGCTCGTCACTTTTCGAGATGATCGCCCTGTAATCCGTCCAGTTCGACGGCTCCTTTGCGTCCTTCTCGACCGGAGCCATGATCGCGACAGGTTGTTCGACAAAAGGGTCGAGTGGAAAATACTCTAAAATAGCTTCGAGCAGCGTGGGTATCTCATGGCCGTAAGCGTACACAACACGTTTTGAAAAAGTCTCAACAGGAAAGTCTCCGTCAGCGAGCACGAGCACATCTCCGTGACCCATTTTCATCATGTTGTAAAGCAGGTCGGGTGATATAATGGCCGGAATATTTTTCAACATAACAATAGCCCCCTTTGTTATATATTGATAGTTCTTGGTGACAACACCTGACTTGCCCTGTTTATACAGGTACCACGCCTTCTCAGGCCGGCAGCGGCTTTACATTCTTATTTATAATGTCGGGTCAAGAACGATCTTCACGATCTCTTTGCCGTCCAACTTTGTGCCGTCTTTTATCGCTGTAAGGGATTCCTGAAGCCTCCCCATGGGTATAGTGTGAGTAATGATATCGAGGAGCGGAAGCCTCTCATCAGCTATTATGGGCAGTCCCCTGACATAGTGCTCGGCTTCGTTGTCAAAACTGCCTATGAGCTTTATCCCTTTCTCGAGCAGGTGCTTGCACGGGTTGAACTCCATGGTTCCTGAATCGACGAAGTTCCCTACCTCGACCACCGTGCCTGAGTCACGAACATAATCCAGCGACTGGGCAAAACCCGCTGCAGTGCCGACCGTGTTTATAACCACGTCCGCGCCGTACCCGTTAAGAGAGTTTTCAAAAACAAAATCAGCCCTGTCTTTCTGCTCCGGTACATCGGTGTGACAGACCGTGACATCAGCCCCCATTTTTTCCGCGAGGCCCAGCCTTAGCCTGTTCTTTCTCCCGATAGCAATTACCTTTGACGCCCCCGCGATCTTCGCGTGCCCGACAGTAAGAAGGCCGATGGGCCCTGCCCCGTTTACCACCACCGTATCGCCAGGCTCTATCTTCGCGTGCAGCATCGAGTGGACCACGATTGCCATCGGCTCAAGGAACACACCGCGTTCAGGAGAAGCATCCATCTTCACAAACACCGAATTCGGGTCATGTATATACAGGTAGTCACCGTACCCGCCTGTAAAGTAGGGCTTTTTGTCCGCGTTGGGCCATGTTCCGTAGGTTTTCCAGTCGATACACTTTTCCGGGGTCTTGGCAATAGTGCAGAAATAACACTTGTGGCAGTGTATCGCCGGGATCACACCGATCCTGTCACCCTCCTTCAGCGGTTTTCCGATATAATCGGTTGCTACACCCTTGCCGAGAGCTTCCACTGTCCCGACGATCTCGTGCCCCAGGGATACCGGATATTCAAAGGTCTCGACCTCACTCTGCCATGTGTGAACATCCGTCCCGCACACCCCGCATAGCTCTATTTTCATCAGTACCGAACCGGGCGCGGGATCCGGGACTTCGTAATCGCCAAGCACAAAGGTCCCTTTAGGTTTATCCAACACGTAGCTTCTTGCTGTTCTTTCTGTCATAACGACCCTCCTCTTACGTTGAAATACTAATTTTACTCCGCTTTTTCATTAATAATTAGTCAATACTCATGTAACCGTCCACATTAGGGATTTTTGACCTTATACCTTCAGGTCCCTGTCCGAAAAAGGGTCCTTTAAAGTATGATACTTCTAAACTAAACCGAGGCCCTCACACGTTTATAATACTTTGGATCGGTTGCTATATCGTCCAGGCTGTCAAAGACTTTGTGAAAAGCATCGACATAATATTTCATGAGTTCCAGCCCGTTGGAGGCATACATATTGTATAAAACAAAGGATGCAGCGAACATCTTCTGTGTCTCCGGGTAATCGTTGGAATCATATTTGATCCCCTGACGGGCGTGGCCGCAGTTCCACGGGCAGCCCTTTCCGTAGGCATCGAGCTTTTTAAAAATGCTCTGTCCGGGCACGGGAAAAGAGTGCCACTCCATGACCGGTACACCTTCGGCAAACAGGGCATTCTGGACAGCCCATCGAAAATCCCCGGGGTCGATGTCCGGATACCCGGCGGCCCGGGGGTCTAACATCAGCCTGTATATATGATAAGCGTTTGTCCGGTCCGGAGGGTCGACAGGGGTGATTATACCATCTATTTTGCCGAGCTCGTCTGAAAGATATTTGACATTTACCAACCTCTTTGCGTTATACTCATCAAGCCTTTTCAGCTGAGACCTGACAAAGGCGCATGTCATTTCCACAGGCCTGTAGTTGTTCCCCATTGTGTAAGCATCATAGGGACGTATGTTTTCTTTCGGGACCGTTTTTTCACCGAACATACATGTCAGACGCGCTTTCTCGTAATAATCAGGGTCATTTGTCGTGACAAACCCTCCTTCGCCCCCTGGAAGGTTCTTTGTCCCGTTCAGGCTGAACATGCCCATGTCACCAAGGTTCCCTGTTTTTTTACCTTTGTAAACCGCGCCGTGAGCGTGGGCGGCATCTTCGAGGACCTTCAGGCCGTGTTTTTTTGCTACCGCGTTTATTTCATCCATGTCGCAGGGCAGGCCGTGCGCATGAACAACGATAATTGCTTTTGTCCTGTCGGTTATCTTTTCTTCAATCTTTGCAGGATCTATATTGTATCCTACGGGTTCTATGTCCACAAAAACCGGTATAGCGTTCTGGCATAGCACAGCCTGGGCTGTCGCCCAGAAAGTAAAAGCAGGGACGATCACTTCATCGCCGGTTTCCACACCAACTCCCGCAACACAGGCATGCATAGCGGAAGTCCCGGAATTCGTTACTATGCAGTGCTTGACCCCGCAATATTCGGCCCATTCCTTTTCCAAAGCTGTCTTCTCGGTAGCCTCGGGGCCCCAGAGCTCGCCCCTTTTCAATACTCCTGTAACAGCATCAATGTCATCCTGTGTGATTATGGGCCATGGTTTTTCAATCCCTTCGGGTACCAGACTATTTCCGCCGTTGATCGCAAGTCTTTCACTCATGTCCTTATCTCCTCAAAATTTATGAATTCTTTTTGCTGATATTTGCTATCTCCTTCTGTGCAGCCGATGCAATCTTGTCGATCTCTTCTGCTTTTTTTTCATCTATATATACCGGATTGTGAGTTTCGAGTATTTCCCTGACTTTCACTTTCGCCCTCTCCCTCATGTCTTTACCACCCGTCCGGCTCTGCCAGCTGTCCCAGCTGCTCCGGTCGGTCAACCCCGGCTCCCACCGCTCCTTTCGTAAAAAATCAATGGTGTGCTTACAGTCAAGAAACTGGCCCGAATGTCCGACTTCCCGAAAGGCATCGACCCCTATTGCCTCCCTGCTGCAGTCAACACCCCGCACCATCCGGAATGCAGCCCCGAGTATTTCATTGTCTATAAGGCATTGCTCGTAGTTCGCGAGCGCCATCATCTCCAGGTTCCCGATCGCCACGTGGATGATGTTTACCCCGGCCATGGCGCAGCCGAGGAAATGCAGGGCGCGTTCATAGCCGGCCTGCGCGTCGGGCTGCTTTGAATCGGGTGTGTTTGACCCGTAGTAAGGAAGACCGTAGTGGTGGGCCATCTGGGCCTGTGCCATATGGATCAGGGTGGATTCGGGCGCGGACCCGGCGAGGTTGAGAGATCCCATGTCAAGTATACCGGAAGATGATGCATACACGCACGGCGCACCTGGGTTGGCCATCTGTGCCAGTGCAATAGCGCTCAAAACATTGGCGTTTATTTCCACCACTGTGCCCGCAATCGTGAACGGCGTTGTCCCCCCCGCGAGGGCATCCGACTCCACATACGCGGGTATGTTGTTTTCCCCGCAGGCGAACAGCTCCTCAATAAATTCGCTGTTTTGCGTGAGCGGACTTATTATACAAAGCCCGGCAACGAAAAAGGGCCTCTTTTTGACCTCTTCGACACTTCCCGCGGCAACCGACGCCATTTCAAGTTCGTAATTCAGACCCTCCCGGCATCCCCCGACAAGCGCGTAGAAGTTCCTGGTTTGGTTCTTGAGCATTTCCGCGAAAGTGATCATCTCAAACCCGACCTGGGGTATGTCCTGCGGCGTGACCAGAAAATGGGCGATGTCCATATTTTCCAGTGTGTCCTCGAGCCTTGTAAGGTCCTTCAGGTCCTGGAGCGTTGAAGGGCGGTAGTTGCCCTCGAGATCGATTACATGAAGGGCGCCTGCGCCTCCCATCACATAAACGTTATCTGAAGCATCCAGCTTTACATCATACTTTGGGTCCCTCCCGCAAAGCATGATCTCCGACGGAGCTTTTTCAACAAATTTCATCAACACATCTTCAGGCACCTTTACGATCTTTTTATCGAAATCAACGATGCACCCGTTTCCTTCCATGATCTCAAGCGCGTCATTATGGAGCACCTTTATCCCGATCTCTTCGAGTATTTCGACGGTTGCCGCATGCAAATCAATGATCTGATCACCGCTCAGTACTTTGGTCTGGCCTCCTTTAACCGGAACGACACCACTGCTTGTAATCATATATCACTCTCCTTGAAAATAATATTTACTTGATAAAGAAAGCGTCTGTCAGGATCACCTTTTGTTAATTTTAGCCCTGGATCAATATGCTCACAGCCTAAAATAGTCCTTAAAGATCATCATGGCCCTGCCCCACAGCCTGTCAAGCACTCTCTCTGTTATTTCCTGTATATACTCGATCCCCAGCTTTTCTTCCAGTATACCGAGGTAGATCTCATGAACAATATTGTCCTGCAAAATATTATTCATGTACACATTTTTTGTGCATATTCCGTGACCTTCATCTGAATCAACCGCAAGATACTTTTTAGCGCCATTTTCAGTCTGAACAAGCGCGTGCTTCAGGAACAATTTATCGACGACCTCATACACCTTGGACCGGGGCACGCCCGATATCCGGGCAATTTCATACGCTGTAAGAGGGTGTGTCTGTTTTAGCAACTCAATGTATATTTTTGCCTCGTAAACATTAAAGCCAAGATATTTAAGATTATTGATAAGAGTTTCATTCATTTTTAGTGACCACTAAAGTGGTTACAGTTTATAACATAATATTATTCTGTCAAGGAAAATATTTTCAAAATAACAATATATAACTGCAAATGTTAAAATTATTTATATCGGGCGATATGTTTTAATTTGTCTTTTTTAAATTATATCAGTACTGTTCTCAAAGTTTCTTCCTCGCGCTTACCCGCTACCAGGTATTCCAACATATTTTAACTGTGGTTGTATTCAGCCGAAGAAAAAGAGCAGAAAAGCCACAAGTGACTCGAAGACGACCAAGAAGTAGAAGGATCGAACGGAGGGTCCGGCCGCAGAAGGCGAGGGTGAAAACCACCCTCGCCTGCCTGATCAGCCTCTCGGCGGATTCATATAGGCGCAAGCTATCAGCTGGAATACGCCTTCTGGTCCGTGGTCTCCAATATGGATTTCATAGTGGCCACAAAAACAGCTCTCTTCTCTTCAGATAGATGCGAAAGCATGTGCTCCAGACAGTGCGGAATGATCCTGGGCATCAACAGCTCCATCATAGGCATCATCTTTTCCATAAGCTCGGGCATCAGCTTGAGCATCGTGTCCTGCTTTTCTTCCGGGCTCATGGAACCCAACATGCTGTTCATCATACTGTCCATCATGGCCATCGCTTCCCCCTCCGGCATATTAAATTTACGGCGAACACTCGTTTTTCTGAATCAGCCCTCCCGCATGCCTATGTATTAGCAAGGAGCGGGCCAAAAAAGCGGAATTTTAACAAAAGGAAAGGGAAAACGTCAACTCTCTACAAC
>DRHN01000505.1 GCA_011049595.1 Spirochaetota bacterium
GATCATACTTGCATGGAATAACAAGATTGCCTTCTCTATCAATGAACCCGAACCTGTCTCCCATTTCTACCTTTGCAAGCCCTTCAAAAAAATAGTCTATACGGTCGTAAATGAACGGGACAATTTCATTACCTGATACATCAAAGATGCCTTCTTTCCCCCCCTTGCGTGCAAAAAACAAATCCCCATAAATCTTACAGATATAGTCATATCCCGGCGGGACGATTTCATTTCCTTTGATATCAATTAACCCGTGCATGCAGCCCCGTGATACAAGCAGATATTTACCCAGCGTCCACAACAAACAATCGTAACTGTCAAGGGAAAATACTTTTTTTCCTTCTTTAGACAATATATGATAATGTAATTTTATATCTGCTTTTTCAAATGAATCTTCAGTGATTTCGAACCACTTAAAACCCGCATTTTCATCAACAAGGAAGTGCCTCTCATCGAGAAACTCTACTTTATAATCCAAAATATCCATAAAGGACAGATAAGATATAAAATAAGGTGTACTCATATATTCGCTGAACAGTCTATAAAAATCAACATAAGCCTCTCTTCGATATTTTCAGGCTCACCTGTTTTCAATCCTTCGAGTGTATTTTTCCCTACGTATAAATCCCTTAAAAGACCCGGAACTATAACTTCTTCCCCTTCATCCAGTTTTTGCGCAATTTGAATAATATCTGATGCATTACTGTTTACAAAACTTTTTATCCACTCATTATTATACACGTGTACAAAAGCATCCGCTGCCATGCTTTCTTCGTCATTAATAATAATATTACTTTTTAAAAAACGGGCTGATTCTTCCACCAAATTTATTCCCATTTCGCTATCATGTCTTGAACACATTTTAGGAAAAACTACTTTTATCATAGGTGGAAAGCCATTACGTTCCGATTCTAAAAAAAATACATTTATACCTGTTGTTGATTTTCCGGGGATATAAAATGTGCTGCATTTATCTCCTGACTCAACTTCGTTCTCTCTCAGTTTATTTTCATAATTTCTAATGTCATAATTGAAATCAATATCGGCAATATCATTAAAAATCAACCCTCTTTCCCGAAGTACGGTAGTTAACTTTTCACCGCTAATATTTTCAGTATTCTTCACAAGAAACGAAAGATCGTCCTTAATGAATATTTTCATTTCCTACCTCTATCTCACTTACTTGAATCATTCTTATCCTCTTATTTTAATCAATATAAAAAACCTTGCCCTTTGGTACAAAGGGCAGATGCTTCCCCAACGGTATGACATACGCGTGTTCTCTTTTTACATGCAGCCTGTCACATTCGCAATCTGTTATGATCAGGACCGGCCCGTCTTCCGGAAAATCTTCCGCCTTTTCGAGGGCGTTGATTGCCGGCTGTAATATCGTACCGCCCCTGCCTTTTACTTTGACCCTGCCGGCAATATCCTCAGGCGACATGTAACCCTGATCATAATAATCGGCATCGGCGAAAAACACCCTTACAAGAGGGACATCCCGGGACATGCTGTAACTGGCAATTGTGCCAAGAGCTTTGGCCAGCAGATTGCGGTCCATGGACCCGGAAGTGTCAAGTACGACGCCGTATGTCCGACCGTCATATGCTCCGCCCGCGGGGGCCAGGCTGGGGCGGGGGATGTCCGGTGTCGCCGACTGCCTCCTGCTGGGTCGCGCGTAAGTCCGGTACTTTTCAACCGGTGAAAAATGCTGATCAAACCAGCGGGCCAGTTCGACATCCCACGAAATCGGAGGCTGTGCCAGGGTGCGGATCTCCTCAATCAGGCCTGCCGGAAGATACCCTCTGTCTCCCGTCACGTGATATTCCAGCCCATGCACAAGACATCGCCTGTAAAACTCATCCCGGCTCACCCCCTCACCGGTTTTCCACCACTCAGGTCTGCTCCCGTACAGAATATCCCCAAGCCCCGTTCCCCGCAAAGTGGCTATCTTACGGTACCTTCGAAGATCCGTCACGATTCTGTCATATACCGATTCCGCCGACAATCCATTGAAATCACGGTCATGGAGTATTCCGGTCCCGGGCATCTTCCCTGCATCCATCTCCAGCAGCCACCCGTTGATCACAAAGTCGCATGCCACATTCCAGAAAAACGGGTCCCGTCCCCTGCAGCGGGCGTGGTGTCCTAGACTCACATGAAGCAATTCATGCGCGACCACAAACCTGTATTCCTCCTCATCAAGCCCCGAAAAGGGGTTGAGATATATTTCCCCGAGCCGGGCATCGACTGCAGCGATCCTCACATTTTCTCTGACACACACTCTGTTGTCTTCAATTATTTCCAGACTTGCCGCAAGAGCCCCCAGCAGCGGGTAACTACTGATGAACCACCTCCGCGCGCGCTGCGCCTGTGTGAGCTCCCTGCCCTCCTGCCCCGGTATCACGTCGGAGTTTGCCGCTCTCTCAATGGCCGCTGACACCGCGCCTGAAACTCCTTTGCCGAAAAGTTTTTGCCAGTCAGGGGGTTTACCGAGGTTGTATTTCCTTACAGGTTCCATGATCATGTCGCAGACACCCCTCCCGGCAGTGCCGCAATTAGGCAATGTTTCAGGAATCCCTTCTTCAATCAACCTCCTGTACAGTTCATCTTCGGTTGCTGCCTTCATGCCGACGCTGCCTCCCATGTCTGACGGAGCCCTGCCAATCTTTATCATCGAAAGAAAATCATCAAGGTACACATCGCAGGCCAGATTCCAGAGAAAATAATCATCCTGTTCACGAAAATGCCCGAACCCGAGATGCAGCAGGCAGTGGGCGGCAATGTAAACCCACTCCTCGGGTTCCGCTCTCCGCGCCGGGTGGACATGTATTTCCCCGTTGCTTGTCACAACCGCCCACCCCTGCGGGGGACATTTGCCGCCTTCATGCCTCAATACAACGACCTGTGAGTACAACGGACCCAGGATCGGTATATCATTGAGCAAACTTAAAGCTGTGTGAAATGCTTCGGCCGCTGGGTCGATTTTCCGTTTTTTCTTTTTTGCCATTTTTATTTCACAATTATTCTCGGAAGATCACGCGCTATCTCCACCATGAACCAGTCCGGAAGCCCCTGATCACCGGAGCCGTCTGCCACAACCATCTGGGCCATTTCAAGGCTGATTTTAGCCACCTGCTTCAACAACGCCTTTGAGGTGTGTACGGTTTCTTTTACTTCCGCTGATATCGCCTCTTTATTAGAAGGAAGCTCCTTTATGAGGTGGGCCCGGAAAGACTGGACAAGAAAATACAGAACGTCCCTGTCTTCCGGACGATCGGGCCATTTCATTTCGCCCTTGAGGATCCCGGACAACGCGTATTTATTTCGCACCTGTTTAATAAAAGCCTTGAACTGCCCGGCATGGTGGGGCGACAAACACCCAAAAGCAAGCAGCTCGAGCATCCCGTCGCTGATCTCATCATCAAACTGATTGAGCGAATCACTCAGCATGTGCCATGACCTCGGTGATGAAAAGGCTTCCTCGGTTTTCGGCGGCTGGACCCACAGATGGTCCGGCCTGTTCTGAATATATTCAACGACCCAGTGATGTATCCCGTTGTCGTATGCCCAGGACAGCCAGTCTTTATGTGACGCCCTGAGATGCACGTGCACCATCCGGTTGAGCAGTGCCGACGACATGGGCTTCACGATCGCGCTGTCCTGGGCGCGGTTCCCCGCACCGATGACTATCGAGCCTTCCGGCAGCGAGTAATCCCCGACACGCCGGTCGTGAATGAGACTGTAAAATGCCTTTTGCACCTCATGGGTGCACGCGTTCAGCTCGTCCAGGAACAGGCAGTAAGGTTCGGGCCTCGCGATCATCTGGGGGGGACAGAACCTGCTCTTTCCATCAACAATTTGCGGTACCCCGATTATGTCTTCAGGCGCGAGCTGGCTCCCCAGAAGAGAAACACAATCAAGCCCCACAGTGCCCGCGAACTGCCTCACAAGAGAGGACTTTCCGATCCCCGGCGCCCCCCAGATAAAAACCGGACGCACGACCGCCACATTGAGCAGAAACTCCGAAAGCTGTTTTTGAGTGAGAGTTATACCTGATTTCATTTTACCACCACTTTTCTATTGCACATTCATACCGGTTTTCACACATTTCTTTTATCGATACCTGGACTGTATAAATAAAACGGGAAAAAAAACCTGTGTTTTTTAAAACCCGAGCAGTCTCCTGGCTGACGGGCTCTTGCCTGTCAGGACCTTTTTCGTGATCGAGTCGTCCTTGACCTGCATCTTTTTACCGCATTCACCGCAGTCGGGGTGTTTCATGTGACAGGCGGTGCAGACGATAATGTAATGGTCGCCATTTTTACAATAATAGTGCCCGTCATGTCCTGTATCGATTTTTTTATCACACACCCAGCATTTCTTTGGCATGTTCAGTCTCCATATCAGATTTTTGTTAACAAGTTCAAATCCATACTCCTATTATATCATACTTTCCGTTTATCGAAAATTTTTTTGAAGGACCTGTCACTCAGTTTCAGCTTTGTGTATATTTCAGACAATTAAAATATTGACCGTGATTTTATAAAAACACTCACTAATGATATAATAAGTCTTGACAGGCTATTATTATCAAGCTATTATAGTTAAATGAAAAAAGCCAGCATAACTGAAACGAAAAATAATCTCAGTCGATTGATTGACGAAGTAAAAAACGGAGCTTCCATCCTTATTTTGGATCGGACTATACCCGTGGCCAAACTTGAACCTCTCAATAGTATTGAGATTTCCGGCTTCGACCTGGCCGCATCTCTTGTACGCCGGGGCCTTGCTGCAACCCCCCGTCACCAGCTTGATGTCACACAGTTTCTCGACAGGGAAAAAACATATTTACCCATTGGAGTGAGTTCTGTAAAGGCGCTGCTTAAGGACCGGGAGGAAGGGAGATGAAATACTGGGATTCTTCAGCCATCATACCTTTAATAGTCCATGAGGCTGTAAGTGAGCGGCAAGAGTCGTTTTTACGCATCGATCCCGAAATTGTAACCTGGTGGGGAAGCAAAATAGAAATCACTTCCGCATTAAACCGGCTTTCCAGGGAGGGAGCGTTGGACAGCATCGGTATCCGCAGAGCTTTTTTGGATGTGGAAACACTTGCTTCAGCATGGCTTGAGATCCAAGCCACAGAAAAGCTTCGCAATAGAGCTATCCGTCTGTTAAGGGTACATCCATTACGTGCCATGGACGCTATTCAGCTTTCTGCCTCCTTGATTGCCGCAGATGAAAATCCTCAAACTCTGCCTTTTGTCTGCAGCGATACACAGCTGGCCGAAGCCGCGGAAAAAGAGGGTTTTATGGTCCTTCCGTAAGCTCTGGAAAAAAGGATAGCTCCCGCCCACGTAAGCAGATGAAAAAAATGCTGAAGATAATAGCCCGCAGTGTCGACATGCTCCCTGAAAAGAAAGAAAGCCGGCCGCACGACCGCCGCATAGAGCAGAAACTCCAAAAGCTGTTTTTGAGTGATAGTTGTACGTGATTTTCGAAAATCGCGCATTCATGGTATAATGATTATTATGATAGAGTACCATGTTTCATTCGGAAAAACCCCTGATGCGTCCCCGGAAATCGACGAAAATGAAGACCTGATCGTACCGGAATTGATAAATTTCAGGGGCCGGTATTTTATTAAACCTGATGACATCAAGGTCAGTTACTTTGAGAATGACTGCAGGCTGCTCATGTATGATTGGGTGAACAGAAATTCCTGCCTTCAAAAGGAAGGTGAGAAACTGTCTGATGCTGAAAGACGTGTTGTCGGCTGCAGTCTGAAAAATATTTCGGACCATTACAACATCGAACTCAGCTGCATACACAACATGTGGGCCACTATCATAACCGGAAGTCTCTGTTACGAACTGAATAATTACATTGAAATATTCCACCGGGGCCAATTGATACCGGGATTCTACACCGGTTTGTTTTTCTGCATAGTTTATACGGGGCATGAGGACTATTTATTCGAACCGGGGAACGAAAATATTTCTTACCAGGGCCTGCCCCTGGACTATCTGACTTTTGAGGATATTCTCGAAAACAGGCCGGACCTCAAACCGTACATACTGGCGCTGAACCCGGTTTCGGTTTAATGGTTGCGACAATACTCAATTTGTGCCATCCTGCATTTGATATGTTCATGTGGTCTGGTTCACCATGGTTTAGATCTCTATCCAGGCGGCATTTTATTGCGTGCTCTTCCCATTCTCTGCTTATTTCACAGAGATCCACTCTTAACTTTTCTTTACCAAGGTTAGCCAATACAAGCCCATCCTGTCTCATTTTAGGTTTCTCCAATTCTACTTCTTGAATATCTCCGTTTTCATCCTCCACACATTCCGTCCATTCCATGCTATGGGCTATATCATATTTCCAGCCTCGCTCATCTGCTTCATCTTTCGGCACCCAGTGTTGGTTAGTTATACCACCGAATACGTCATCATCTATCGAGAAGCCATTAAACTCCCCCCACTCCTTCTGGCGTTTCAGAAGCGCTTGTTTGTCCGGGGATATTTCATCACTTTCCACTGTTACAAGTATTTTCCAGAAACCTCCGGTGCTATCAGAGCTTTCTCTTGAATAATAAATGTCTTCAAAGTTGACCTGATCCCAGCCGGATATACTGACCTTTTTCATCCTGCCCCTCTCCGAGCGCTGCCACATCAGCTCGTTCCTTACCCACAAACAGAAAAATACAGGCCACAGAGGTAGCCGGAAAATAAAGCGTTTTATCTCAATTATTTTATATAAGGTTTCTTCTTTCATTTTCCTAATCTCACAGATCTAATTTCTCTGTACCGACATCGGTCCAGATTAATGGATGTCATATTTTATTCTTTATCAAGTGTCAATTTATTTATTCAATTGATACAAATATTATAAATTGGATGGGTCTATTCCCATGTTGTGTTGGTTGACGAAACGCTGTCAAAAGCAAAAACCTGTAAAAAAATACAAATAAAGTGAGTTTCTTCATTATCCGATTACTTTTCATTGCTCTTTTTATATTTATCATGCCCCCGTCCAAATAGGAAAAGTATTGCAATTTAGTTACTGTATGTATATAATACATACAGTATAGGAGGATATTAGCATGAATGAAATTGAAAAGCAATACTTAAAATTAAAAAATGAATTATTTCGATTGGGATTTATTACATCTGGAAGTATAAATATTGTTTATCATAAATGTGGAAGGAAGTATTGTGGATGCAAGGAAGATAAA